>JAFSTJ010000245.1 GCA_017450525.1 Victivallales bacterium
CGCAGCCCCCCGTCGTTTGTTTAAAATCTACTGTTGCAGCAATTCAGCGCGCATGACAGCACTCAATCCGCGTTGCCAACCAGATGCTGGACATTTATCGGCAACTTGGTCAGTGTCTCAACCTTGGGGCCGTCCTTGCACAGTGTATTCTCTATCACCAGGTAGTCGAAGCCTGGGATGACGACCTCGTCCCAATTGTTTCCGATGCCTCGGAGCGCCACGTCCAGCATGGTTATTATGCGGTTGCCAAGTGGCTTTTTCGTGTCAAGAGTGATTGCCCCGTAGAACTCCTGGCATTCCGTGTAGCCTGAATTATGTGTGCCAGTATATGGTTTCAGATTCTCCAGAGCAATCTTACGACCGATTCTGGCGGAGACCTCCTCGGATCTTGCGGCAAAGTAATCTACAAGGGCCTTTTCCTGAAGATACGCTGGGAGCCCTTCCTTGGCCACATGGCAGAATTCCCTATAGCCCACATCGTATGCCCCCTCCACCATGTCAAACCAGTATTTCTGCTCAGGTGTCACGCTTGTTTTCCCGTCTGTCGCAATGACCGAGCGGCGGACGCAGGCATTCAGTCCGTCCTGCTTCGTGCCCGCGCCAACATGAACCCAGTCCCCTGGCTGGATGACGCGGTTGAGGGCCTTGCCGATAATCGAGCGGTTGGCCTCGTTGGCAGTCACCATGAAATCAAAGCCAATCTCCTCCGCGCCAAGTTCCTTCGCGGCAAAGTATCCCCAAGCAGCGACCTGCGTCTCAAGCATTCCAGGTTTCAGCACCGCTAGCATTGAGCGAATAACCGCATCGGTGACTACAGAGGCGTTGCGAACCAGCTCCACCTCGTCCACACTCTTCTCATACTTGACCTTGAAGTATTCCTCCTGCAAGTCCAGAACATTCTCCTCACCGAAAATGTGGTTGCAGTATTCCACCAGTGCGGAGGGAATAACCTGCCTCGGCGTAAGCAACGCAATCTTGTCGGGCATGACGCCATTGTTCGCGGCAATGAGAATGTCCTCGAAACGCTCCGCTGCCACAGGATACTTTTCATCAGCCAGCTGAAGCAATTCCGCCTTGTGCACAAAAATCCCGTTGTGCTGCACAAGTTGCTCTGCCGCGTAGCCGCCTTCAAGCCCAGCCACCAGATGCATTCCCGTTGGCCCGACAACACCACCCACCTGCTCAACGGAAATGTTGCAGTTGCCACAAAGATACGGCACATCCCCGCAGTAATGCTCATCAGAAAACACTAGGCCAACCTCGACCCCATGCGCATGAATGGCATTGTATATATTCTTGTGTCTCTGCGCGAATTCCTCGCGTCCAATGCGCTTCGTCTTGTCAATGGAAGGCACTGCCTCCAGCACCTTCAACACCTTGTCGAAGTCCTCACGCAAACGCTGCCTGTCTATCATTTTTCCTGTCCTTATTTCAAAAGTTCCTTAACATCATGAATACTGCGCGGGCGCATCAGCGTCCTGCTGAATGCCTCGCCATACCGCGCGCCTATCTGCTGCCCACGCATAAGCGCCCTGCCTTCCAGCATCTGCGCCGAACCACCAACCACTCCAGTCTGAGAATAGTAGCATTCCATCGCCTTCAGCTTGTATTGGAAGGTGTCGCTGACATCGACTATCAGCTGAGGCTGATGCTGCGGGACAATGACCTCGAACTCATATAACGGAACATCTTTCCAAACGGGATGCTCCTCCATGGCACATTCCAGCGAGGCGTGGAACCATCCCTCGCTAACCACCTGGTTCACGTTCCTATGGTCATGGTAGTCGCTCGCGCAATGGGTGAACACAATGTCTGGCTGGAACGAGCGAATCTCCTCAATCACCATACGGTATGTGTCATTGCCGACCTCAATGCTCCAGTCAAGCAACCCGAAGTTCCTGTAGCTTGATATGCCAAGCACATCGCAGACTTTCATTGTCTCCTGATGGCGCGTCTCACAGATGGTCGCCTTATCAGCTGGAGTGGCATAGCCTTCCGCACCAGGCGAGAAGTGCACAAGACGCACAGTAGCACCCTGTTCGGAGAATTTGCGGATGGTTCCCCCCATTCCTATGACCTCGTCATCAGGATGCGCACAAAACAAAAGTACCTTCATTATAAATATCTCCTAGTTCATGGCAAACAACAGGATATAAAACGTAAAAACTATTGCGCCAAGCCACAAAAGTTCAATTGCCGCTGGCGAACCAGCGGGAATTGACATGCTTTGCCAAGAGTTGTGCTATTTTCTCACTATAAAAACTCTTATTCAAAAGGAGCGCAACGGCTGTTGTAGTCAAAGCCAATGAACAGGAAATTGTAGTAATAACTCTTTGACAGGCTCCTCGGGTATTCCGTGCTTGTAACCTTGGAGTTGGGTATGCTGCGAAGCTCCCAATAACCGATTGGAACAGCGTGACCATCCACATACACAGTCTGCGTCTTGCCTGTGGAATACGAAGGATCTACGTCATTGTCCGCCGAAACACCTGTTCTCATCACACCGCCCGCCTTCATGTCAGCTCCATTGTGGCGGTAGGCTGGGTTCTGAATGTCCTGGATAACAGGTGTGCCGCCCCACTTGATTCCGTCACTGATCAACCAAGCATCGCTTGGCGTATGGATGGAGGGTGCGGAAATCTGGCAGTATTTGTTGTTTGCATCTGAACGACCTGCGCTGATTGCACAGTTGATGGAGTAGCTTGTGTACCTGTAGCGTTCAGCCGATTCATCGCCAAATGGTGCATTTGAGCTTGGGCACCAGAATGTGCCTGCACTCTTCGTATAGCCATAGTATTCACAGCCATATCCTGCACCTGTGGCGCTTTTGCCACCACTGGAATTCACGCCAGAAAATATGTTGTAGAAGTTGCCGTCCTGTCCTGGAACCTTTGCATATTGTGGAACGACTCGCCCATCGTGGTCATCCATATAAAGATTGTTTGCCAACCCCATGGTCTTGAGATTGTTGATGCATGAAATGGAGCGTGCCTTGTCCCTGGCCTTGCTCAATGCGGGCAGCAGCATCGCCGCAAGAATGGCGATGATTGCAATGACGACAGTTACTAGGTTTGCATATTAGTGAATTTGCTTTATATTGCGGC
>JAFSTJ010000246.1 GCA_017450525.1 Victivallales bacterium
TCCTAATTGACTGCGGGGACTGTGTGCAGGGCAGCATAAGTTCTTCCGTAACAAAGGGCATGGCTGGTTTGCAGCCTTTCCTGCTTCTGCCATACGATGTATGGGTGCCTGGCAACCACGAGATGGACTATGGCGTGGAGCGTTTCGGTGATTTCTGTGAGGCGGCTGGGGACAAGCTGCTGTGTGGCAACCTGCATATCAAGGGCGGCAGGGTATATCCAGCCTGGCGCATGATTGAGCGCAAGGGCGCCCGCATTGCGGTGATAGGCATGTCTGCCTCATATTATAAGCATTGGCTTTTGGCTCAGGACTTTGCAAAGATTGAATGCTCGATGGCGGCAGATGCTATAGCGAAAATATTGCCAGATGTAGTCGCTGCAAAGCCAGATGCCATTGTGCTGGCGATACACCAGGCATGGTTTGAAGGCAAGGACACACGTGGTGTGAACGAGGTCAATGATATTGCGGCGCGCTTCCCTGAACTTGATTTGATTCTGGGAGGACACTCGCACCGCTCAATACCTGGAGTGCGCATTGGCAAGAAAGCCTGGTATGTGCAAGCGGGTGCGCACGCGCAGAGTCTGGCTGTTGTTAAAATGACTCTTGACACAGAGGCCCATAAGGTCACGGCAATTAATTCCTCGCTTGAGGTGGTGAATGAAAATACACCAGAGGATGCCGAACTCAAGAAGCAAATTAAGATATTTGGCGATGCGGCGATGGCTGCGCTGGCAGTGGATACAGGGATTACGCTAAAAAAGAAAATCTCGCACCAGGGCAAGCCAGGAACCAGTTGCCAGACCAGCGCATTGATTGCCGCCTCCATTGCGGAGGCAAGTGGAGCAGATGTGGCGTTCCACGGCAAATTGTACGATATTTCACTTGAGCCTGGCAAGGTAATGACTGAGAAATTCTTCTGGCTGGTACCATACGAGAACCGAATTGTCACATTTGACGCTACGGCCGAGCAATTGGAAAAACTGATGTCGGAGCAGTGGGTACACCGCAATGCGTACAGGTTCAATGGCCCATGGAACATGCAGTTCTCCATAAATGACGGCAAGGCAAAGTTGTTGAAAATATGTGGCAAAGAGCCAGAGGCAGGTCGCAAGTGGCGTGTGGCGGTAAATAGTCATGCAGCCGCAGGTTCAGGTGCCTTCCCATTCTTGCAGAAGTGGATTACAATGCCAGAGGCAAATGCAAAGGTTTCCGACATCACCACAAGGCAAGCTGTTATTCAATATCTTGTCAAACACCAGGGTGACCTGAAGCTTGAGGCAAACTGGATTGTAAAATGAAGCTGACTTTCCTCGGTAGCGGCACTTCACACGGCGTGCCAATGATAGCCTGCAATTGTCCTGTATGCAAATCAACTGATTCAAGGGACAAGCGCCTCAGGGCCTCCGTATGGCTTCATGATGAGGAACGCAGCATAATCATCGATGTTGGCCCTGATTTCCGCCAGCAGGTTCTGCGGGCTGGTGTACCCTCACTTGATGCGGTTCTTCTCACGCATACGCATGCTGACCATTTGAATGGCATTGATGACTTAAGGGTGTACAGCAAGTTGTCCGAGCATTATATCCCATTCTATGCATCGGAAAAGGACTGCCAATTTATTAAGGCACATTTCGAATATATATTCAATGATAAGGACTTTTCCTTGAAATGGGGTATCCCGCGCCTGGAGCTGATTGCGGTGAAGGAGAGATTTCAATTGTTGGGATTGGAAATCACGCCAATTCCTCTTGTTCATGGCAAAGGCAATTGCACTGGTTACAAAATAGGGGACTTCGCATATCTGACTGATTGCAGTGCAATTCCAGGTACCTCGCTGGAGGCACTTCGTGGCGTCAAGACAGTGGTTATTGATGGCCTCAGATGGACGCCGCATCCAACGCATTTCACTATTGACGAGGCGCTTGAGGCAATTTCAACTCTGAATCCAGATCGTGTATATATAACGCATATATGCCATAACGTCTCCCACCAGGCTGACAGCGCCAGGTTGCCCAAGGACGTCTATTTTGCCTACGATGGTTTGGAAATAGAGCTTTGATTTATATGTGAACGCTGTTTCTGAGCTCATAAGATATGTCCTGCAACTGCCATTTTTGTGCGAAATTTTACGTTTTTGTCGGAAAAAACGCATGTTTTTCAGAAAAATGCGACCTGCCGATTTGCAAAAAAACTAATATGTGGTAACTTAAGCCTCGTTTTCGCAAAAAATGCGGGGACGGCTCCTTGAAAATTGGGCAGCGCAATGCGCGTGCGACGCCAGAGCGTCGGAGCGCATGTTAGCGATGCGATGCGAAGCGTAGTAAAAAACGAAACGACAAACAGAAGTAAGGCGCCGTCCGGCGACGGACGGCACCCCGGTCTAGTTTGAGAAAGTAGAACCAAAAAA
>JAFSTJ010000247.1 GCA_017450525.1 Victivallales bacterium
ATGTGGAGACCACAATCTGATACTGGTCGTGGGTGGTAAGCTGCTCCAGGTGCCCCTTGGTCAGTTCATAGCACTGGAGGCGCTTGTCATGGCGCCACACCTGGTCTACGAAAGGCCACTTGAAATGAAGTCCAGGAGAATAAGTGATGATGTCGCCATTGGCATCAGTCTTCGCCTTGCCGAAGGTCTTGATTACGGCGTACTCCGTTTCCTTGACCTGGAATGTCATAAGCGCAATCAGGAAAATCACCAGGACCGCGCAGGCCAGCGCAACTATTGGCCAATGGTGCTTGATGCCGTTGCCTTTGATTTCTTCGCTCATTTTCTCAATCTCCATGAATATTTTATGTTAATTTATTGAATCCCAAGTTTATTCAGCCTTTTCCTCTTCGCCCAAGTTCAGATCCAGGAGGCTGGCATTCATCTTCTTTTCAAGATTAAGTTCCAGAACCTCCTTGGAGTTTGCTGTTGCGATGATGTACTTACGGGCACTTGAACTGCCGCTGATCAGCTCAAGATAGCTGTTGAGTTTGAAGAGGCGTGGCGAGGCATTGTAGCTCATGAGCTGGCTTTCAAAGCGCTGCGCCTCCGCCTGGGAGACCTGCACCTTCTCCTGCTTGTAAGCCTCGGCTCTGTGAATGAGTTCTGCCTTCACACCCTGCACGGCTGGCTCGCTGCCTGCCGCGTATGCCTCTGCCTTGAGTATTTCCTCCGCCTTGGCCTCGCGGGAAGCCACCACCTGGTCATACGCCGCGCCTACGCTCACTGGCGGATGCAATCCTGCCAAGCTCACAAATACGATTTCCACGCCAAGGTTCACATCCATAGCGGCCTTCTGGATGCGCTTGCGCAGTTCCTCGCCTGCCTCATGGCGCTTGTTGCCCAGCAGATCAGTGAAATCCGCCGATGCCATGTACAGCAGAAATTCACGTGTGGCTATGTTCTTAAGTGTCTTGCCAGGATCGTTGTGGTTGTAGGAATTGGCATACATGTCCTTGACTTTGTAGTACAACGGCACATGTGCCGAAAGCAAACCAATACTCAATGGGGGCGCACCACTGCCATCATTGGCAACACGCGGCTGCTCAACCTGACGCATCGCCACGATAAAGGCAGGTTCCTTTTCCTCAGAATGCGCTGTGCTCCACAGCACGACACGTTCCTCATGCTCCTTTTCCTTTTTCTTGTCTCTCTTGGGCTGTGCGTGACCATGCCCGTCATCCTCGGGTTCTTCCTCTTCCTCGTGATGCTCATCTTCTTCATGCCCGCCGATTACGATGGTCTGCACATGCTCCACAGGGAAGCGCTGCATGCGCTCAAACGGCGCTGGCAACTTGAAATAGAGACCAGGCGGCAGGGGTTCTTTAGAAACCACCTCTCCAAAACGCTCCTTGATGCCGTTCTCCTCGGTGCTGACAACCACAACGCAGGTCTGCAGCCAGAGGGCAATAGCCATGATGACCAGCAACGGCACCACAGTGCGTTCCAGGAAACGGTAGAACCATGCCTCGGACACCTGGAAGCCAAACTGGTAGTCCAGCGAAGCAGCCACATTGCGTGCCACGCCGCCAGGCTCTGTGAACAACGCGAGTATGCGGCTTTCCGGCAAGGGGCGTTCCGCCTCACCAGGCATTCTTGGACGGTAGAATTCAATCACAAAACTGAATACCAATTCTACTGCAAGAATGAACAGAATTACCATTGCGATGCGGGCGACCGTAATGTCCGCAGTATCAACTGCCTTACCGAAGAACTCCAGGAAAAGTGCAATGCCTGCCGCCAGGAAAAGGAAGCCAGTGAAGAACAGCCATGCGCCAGAAGGGCGCAACCAGCGGCATCCTGGTTCGCGGCTTGCACCCACGAAGAAACTGCCTGCAATCAGCACACCAATGCAGCAGCAGACGCCCAATATGGCCAGGGGCATGGGATTCGCAGCCTGCGCAAAAGCCTCCGCACGCCCCCAATTGCGCCAGGTGACAAGGCAGAACAGGCACTCTATTATGCCAAGAAGCACGGTAATCGTTGGCACGGCGTATTTCACAAATTGATTGTTGGCCTTTGTGGCGAGCCTCACCGCCTCGTCCGCATCGCTGAACAATTCTGAATTGCCATGCTCCCTACGGTATTCAGCCACGCCCTGCTCCTCCAGAGCCTGATTGCGTGCAAACGAGCAGCGCCATGCCCCCAGCAGACCGAATAAAATCACATTTGCGGCGGCCACCAGTGCTGGTATCATCGCCGAGCAATTGCCTCCGTTCATTATCACCACGCCGATTATAAACAGCACGGCGCCAACAGCTGCAATTCCCCAGCAAAGGTTACGTGGGCGAGTACTTGTGTCAACACTCATTTAAAGTCTCCATAATATGTTAATTGCACATAAACATTAGAAACAAGCGTAGTATATATTTTATCAAACATTTTTCAACAAGGCAAGACCATTTTTGGCAAATCCCAGTGCTGAAACTAATAATTAGTTACTCCATCTAGGATCTATGGGACTGATGGGACCTTTGGGACTTATGGGATGCAATTTTCCATCTGTCCCATAGGTCCCATAAGTCCCAGAGGTCCCAGAAACTTTGACATAGCCACCATTTCGTCATTATGACATTGTATTTTCAGGTCTTGTAATTATTTTAAGATTGATTTTGTCATTATACTTGTAATTGGGGAGATGAAAATGAAAAAATACTTGTTCCTTGTTTTCTTCTGTGCAATCCAAATGCTACTTGCGCAGAGCGAAAAGGAAAAGGCCGAGTCATGCTTAAAGCTCGTCAAGCCAGCCCAGAATCAAACACTGTGCCTTCTTCAGGAGGAGCACAAGCAATTTTGGAAAACCGAAGATGAACGAAGCCAGCTGGAACACAAGAAATGGAAAGAGGCAAAGGCCATCGTCGAGGCAAAAAAGGACAATTGCCGCCCCGCACCAGTGGAATTCCAATGGGAATGCAGTAAGCCAGCCAAGGAATTCATCCTGGTGCTTTCTGGCGACGGCGAGGTAAGGCGCATCCGCGTTGAAAAGGAAAACAAGGCCTCAGTAGATAATCTGCGCATTGGCACAACATATATATGGTATGTGGATGCAAGGCTGGAGGACGGCAGCGTAGAGCGCTCGAATGGAGGCCAGTTCAAGACTGATGACCTGCCGCCACGCTGGATCAACCTGCCTGGAATCTCCAATGTCAGGGATGTTGGAGGCTGGAAGACCGCCGATGGCACCAAGCGCATAAGACAGGGCCTAATTTACAGAGGCAGCCATCTGGACATCTTCTTCACCAAGGCCGCGCAGCCAAACAAAGTGGTAATCAAGGACATACTGCGCATCCGTTCGGACTGGGACCTGCGCGGCATCAAGGAGACCGCAAAAGGAATGAGAAGCTATCCGCTGGAGGATTTGAATGTGAGGCTTCACCACTATCCAAAGAAAAGCAGAACACCACAGGGGCTTGCCCAGGAAATGCATTTTCTGGCGAACAACGTGGAATTCCCTGTCTATATCCACTGTCATGGTGGCGCCGACAGGACTGGCGAACTCGTATTTGTGCTGGAGGCTCTTCTTGGCCTAAAGGACCAGGACCTGCTCACCGACTATGAGATGACCTCCTTTGGTTGCTGGGGCAAGCGTTCCAGGCACAATGGGCTCAAGTCATTGCTCACCATGCTGGACAAATACGGTGCGCCTCAGGAACCATACGCCAAAAAGGCAGAGGCCATGCTGCGTGAAGGTGGTCTGTCCCAATTCGACATAGACACCTTGCGCTGCCGCCTGCTTGAGAGTCTATAATACATTTGACCAAATACAACAATTTATGGAGTTAACTGAAATGCGTAGATTTTTGACATTCGCCCTAATGCTTTCAATGAGTGCCTTCGCGGCATTCGAATTGTTTGACAAGGCCCCCGTGCAAGGCACTCTCCGCGAGGGAGCTGAACTGGTGGAAAAGGTTGGGCAGGACGGCAGCGGCGCGCTTAAGATAAATGGAATGGCAAAGGCCGCCCAATACGGCTATTCCTACCGTTGGGAAAAAGTGGAACCAGGCAAGCAATACGGAATCAGCTTCGTCACATTGCCTGCGGGCAATTTCACTGGCAGCGCAATGCTGGTGGTCAACTTCGCGGATGACAAGTGGAAAATCGATGGCAGCAAATCCCTGCACAGCGGCATAAACTGCACCAAGGGACGCTGGATGCACAAGCAGTTCATATTCACCATACCAGAGGGCTTCACAAAATGCGAGGCAACCGTCCGCCTGGACAAGGTGCCAAAAGACAGTCATATCCTGCTGGACAACATCCGCGTGGCAAATGTCACTGATGACAAAGGCTTCTTCAAAGCAAGATTCCTGGACACCATCTTCGACAACTGGACATTCCTTGGCCAGCATCATTTCGAGCATTATTCTCTTGGCCCAGGTGCAGCCGTGGTGCTGGACTGGAAGCAGGCAAAAGCAGGCGAGTCCTTCCTGGAAATACACGGCGACGGCAGCAAGATGCAGTACCCGCTGGTTATATACAACCTTTCAGTGGAACCTGACAGGAATTACCGCTTCTCCTGCTGGTACAATGCCAGCAAGCACTTCGACGCAGGCGTCAAGACCTTTATGTTCGAGTGCATGGACGCAAAGCGCAAGCACCTGACGCAGCCACGCGTTGGCGTCCGCTCAACAAAGGGCGAATGGAAGGAACTGGTCTATGATTTCAAAACACCTGCAAACGCCTCCTTGCTGGACATCATGTTTAATATGCGCCTCTTCCCAAAGGACGCGGTTATCCGCTTTGACCAGTTGAAATTCGAGGAAGGCAACGTGGGACCAGATTTAAGGCAAAGTTTTATTCCAGCGGAAAAGACAATGCGTTTGGCATGCCCAGTACTTGGAGACCTTGGCGAAATCACCGCAGTAAAGAACCTCTATGAAATCCGCAAGATGGACGGCACTGTCTTCCGCAAACTGGAAAGCCCTGCCAATCAAGAACTCATCATAAAATTGGACGATTATCCAGACGGGGAATACATGCTGCACGCAAAGGTCCAGTTATCCAACGACAAGGAAATGGAGGCAGATCCACGCCATTTCGGTATCTACAAGGATCCATATTGGAAAAATGAACTGGGCATGCTGAAGGACAGCGACGAGGCGCCGAAGCCATGGAGCAACCTGTCCCGCAAGAGCAACACAATTAATGCATGGAATGGCAACTTTGACTTCGGCGATGCGCTTGAATTACTTCAGGTCACCGAAAAAGGTGGCGCAAAGTTGCTGAAACGGAAGGTGACGGTACTGGCAAACGGGGAGCCTCTGGCTGCAACAGGCAAGATCAGCTGGGTGGACGGTCACGCCCGCACAGTGGGCACCGTGCCTGTCGCGGCAAAGGGTCTGAAAGGCACACTCAAGATGACGATGGACTACATGGGCTTCGTTCGCTATGGTCTGGAAATCAAGGAGGCTGCCGCCAATATAGACAATGTATCCGTTGACTACGCTGTGAACAACGTGGAATTCGTGCACCGCTCCGATGGAAGCTGGAGTGAAATCGGCGCACTGGACCTGAAGGTGGACAAGCACTGGGAGACAAAGCGGCGATACCACGAGATGATGCTCGGCAATGTGGACAGAGGCATCGCCTGGTATTCGCCAAAGTCATATCCAGCTGTCAGCGACTTTGACAACATAGTCACTTCTGCGGACCTGAACGGTGACTTCCGCGTGCGTCTGGTAAACGCCCCGCTGAAGACGGACAAATGCAACAAACTGGAATTCGCCGTCATACCATGGCCATTCCGTCCAGTCGAGGACAACTGGAAACGCCTCCGCTTCCGCGCATACAAGCACAGCAACTTCAACATGCTGAGCAACATGAAGCCAGTGAAATACGCTGGAATGCCAGCCAGCAGGGATGACAAGATGACAATGGAATACGCCACAAAACCTGGCTGGACACTCTACCAGATACCATTCTACATCACGGACACCATGCCCGAATTCCGCTATTTCGAATACGAATGGCAAGGCTATCCCGCGCGCTACTATGTGCTCTCGGCAAAGAACTTCGGCAAAGGTGCGAAAATGCGCAAATGCGATATGAGAAACCGTCTCTGGCAGGACATGTACTGTTATATGTGCAATGAATACCTTAAAAAGTTCCCATGGTTCGGCTTCTACTATGACTGCTATGGCTCAGACCTGCTGAACATGAACGGCGAGCAATTCCATCCATCTTTCGAGACGCGCCAGTTCCACGAGCGCATCTACCTCACCACAAACCAGGTGCGCCCTGGCTTCTTCACTTTCACGCACGCAGGCGGCCAGCAGGTATGCACTTCCGCTGGATACACGAACATTACACTCATGGGCGAACAGTACCGCGGCCAATGCATGGTACACACATACTACCTTGACTTCCTCACGCTGGACCAGTTCCGCTACGAAAACGCCGTGCGCATCGGACCAGACCGAATGTTCCTGCCACAGTACCGCCAGACTGACAAACTGGCCTCGCCCGAAATAGCCACACATGCGGCTGGACTAGCCTTCCTCCACAACTGCATGCTATTCCCCAGCTTCATTAACGGTGATGTCTGCAAGCAGTCAATCTGCTGGCTCTATGATTTCGGCGTCGAGGAAGCCATATTCTTCCCATATTGGAAGAGCAACCCGCACGGCGCCACCACAGGTGATGCAACAGTGCCCATCAGCTACTGGAAGACGCCAAAGGGATTCTTCGCTACAATCCTCAACTCCACTAAGCAGCCGAAAACCGTCAAGGTCACACTGCCCCAAAGCACCGCCAAAACAACCCTGCTCAATCCATTGGACGGCAGCGAAACGCCATTCGCCAATGGAAACGAACTGACACTCCCGC
>JAFSTJ010000019.1 GCA_017450525.1 Victivallales bacterium
TAATCACAGTCCACAGTCCACAGTCCACTTGAAAATGGCACAGAGTATTCATTCAATCTATAGCCTAAAACGTACCACCAGTTGCATTTTGCTGATAATGTGTGGTGCGCTTCTCATGGCTACCAACATCAACACCTTTGTCCACTCGGCGGGGCTTTTTCCTGGTGGTTTCACTGGATTGTCCTTGTTGTTGAGGGAGGCATTGGCAAAGTTTTTCGGTCTCAATCTGCCGTATTCTCTGTTCTACTGGGGGCTTAACCTGATTCCTGCAGTAATCAGTTTCTTCTATATAGGGCGCAGATTTACCTTGTTTTCCTGCTTGATGATTTGGCTTACTGGTCTGCTGGCGGATTTGCTTCCTGCGCATGTGCTTACGCATGATGTTTTGCTGTGCACGATATTTGGCGGCGTGGTCAATGGATGCGCCATTTGCTGCTGCCTGCTGGCGGATGCCACCAGCGGCGGCACGGATTTCATTGCCATCTTTATTTCCGAACGCACTGGAAGGAACGCATGGAACGCCATCTTCCTCGGCAATGTGGCGATGCTTGTCAGCGCAGGCCTTTTATTTGACTGGAATCGTGCGTTGTATTCCATCATTTTCCAGTTCACCTCAACGCAGGTGCTGAACCATATCTATCTGCGTTATACAAAGGCTACGCTGCTGATTATTTCCGAAAAGGCTGATGAAATATATGAATGCCTGCGGATAAGCACTCACCACAGCGCAACACTCTTTATAGGCAAAGGATGCTATCTGGGACAGCCCCAGAAGATGCTGTACACTGTGGTCTCCAGCAACGAGGCAAGAAAACTTGCATACGATGCAAAGAAAATAGATCCGAAGGTATTCATTAATATACTGCCATCCAGGGAGATTTTGGGCAGATTCTACCGAAGCAGACGAGTTTGACGCATTTCAAAACAAGTGGGAGACAAAAATGAAACAATTCAGAATGGTATTTGTGGCTTTGGTCTTGTTGGTAAGCGTAGGACTGTTGGCGGCGGAAACCCCGCAGAACGCCAGGAGGAAACCGCTTCCCTTGGATGAGTTCTACAAGAATTTTGAAATGGTTCCCATTGAGCAGGATATGGGCGCCAACTTCGCCAAGCGGGTATATCTCGGAACAGCAGGAAACAAGGAGCGTTATAATTCCCTGACGCTGGGATGGGGAGCATGCGGAGTGCTATGGGGAAAGCCCGTTGCAATTGTGTATATCCGTGAAACTCGTTTCAGCTATGCGTATTTTGATGCAGAACCCATATACACGTTGTCCTGGTATCCAAAACAGCATTTGCAAACCCTTATCAAGGTGTTTGGCAGCAAGTCAGGGAAGGATACAGACAAGGAACAGCTGTCTGGCTTCACACCCGTTGAAACACCCGATGGCGGTGTTAGCTACCTGGAGGCAGAGCGCATTGTAGTGTGCCGAAAGTTGATGCACCAGCCAGTTCCAAAGGAATTCCTGCCAAAGGAACTGGGCGCCCGTTTGAACCAGGATGGGCGCATACACGTTCAGTTTACTGGCGAGGTTCTCAGCGTTTGGCGCCATAAATAGGCGTAATCGGCAAAAATAAAGGAAGCAAGTGGACGGAATTCCCGTTCGCTTGCTTCCTTTATTTTTGCCTAAACATAGCCTTTGTGAAGGCATTAAGCAAAAAATAGGACGTATATTCACTCCAGGAAGTTCTTGATGCCTGTGCGCAGACCACGTAGCAGGTCCTTTATGCAGAACTGGCAATTGTCCAGATAGTCCTTGCGTGAAAGGGGGCGGGAATAGACATTGGGCGCGTTAAGTGCGGCAAGTGCAAATGATGAGACTTGCATGCCTAGGGCGTGCCCCATTATGATTTCCATTACCAGGTCGTGCCCCAGTATGTCCGCGCCATTGTTACGGGCGGAGGTTGCCTCTGATACGGTGCAGAATTGGGAGCCTGGCCTTGACATATATACACCTAGTCGTGGCGAAAGCCCCACGGCATCAAGTGCGTTCATGAGTTCTGAATTCAAGTGCTGCGAAAGTGCGAATGTCATATCGGGGAAGGCCTCTTGCAGCATGATGTGGTTGCCGTCCAGTGGGGAGCAATTATGTCCGTTGATGAAGTCTGTCAGCAGCATCCATGTGCCTGGCTTGATTTCGTTTTTCAGTGAAAGACCTGCGCCCACAAGAATTGCCGCTTCCGCGCCTAGGGCGTGGGCTGTGCATAATGGCAGGACGCATGGCGTAACGCCAACGCCTTCGTAAAGGTGGCGATGTCCATTGGTTGCCAGTGCTGGATGCCCATTGATTTTACCGAACAGTAGTGCTGGATGCCCGCCATCGGGGATTTCGTGCTTGGGCATTCCTGGTAGTTCGTTCAATGGTAGTGCCTGCGGCGCATTGTCGAACACAGGTTCAGGGTGCATCGCGCTGCTGCATTGCAGGAAAACACGTGGTTTTTCCCATTCCTTGAAAAGCCGTGGCAGGAGTTGCGCTGCTTCGTTTGTATATTCGTATAATGATGACATTTGTGTTTTCCTAGAAAGCAATGAACTGCGGGAATATAACGCCCTGAAGCATATATGTCCAGAAAATGTCTTTGCCATTTGCAATATGCGGTGAAGCAAAATACATTACCCGACAATCGCTTATGATGCACAATACGGGGCAATTATCTTGGCAGGTGGGCAACAATGAA
>JAFSTJ010000248.1 GCA_017450525.1 Victivallales bacterium
CCCCCAGCGCGGGACGCGCTGGCTACCCCCAGCGCGGGACGCGCTGGCTACCACATCAAATTGCGCAGGTTGCCTGTGGCGGCCAGGCTTGTTTCCGCCATTTCAGGTGTGATTTTGCGCGCAGAATACCATACACACTGCGCGAATTGGGCGACTGTCATATAATAGCTTCTAGGCTCTGCCTCCCTTATGGCAAGGCCTCTTTCCACCACGTCGCCCTTTGGTATGTGTCTATATTTCATTGCCAGCAGGATGCCGTTGTGGCGCTGGCAACATTCAATGCAAAGACTTGGGTTGCTGTTTCGGGCGAACTGCGCCCTGCGCCACAGCCAGGCGCATTTCAGGCGGCCAGTGAAGCCCTTCAGCCATTGTGTGATTGCGGCACTCCACATCCAGCATACAACAAGCAGACCGCATACGGCGATGATAAGATAATGCCATTTTGCCTTAAGACTGTAGAAGCGTATGATTCTCCAATACAGCCATTCCTTTAGCTTGTGCCAGAATGCCTCCGTCATCTTTACGGCCTTGTCCCAGAGTTCGCCTAGTTTCTCCAGGCCAATGGAAACCGCCGCCTTTGTGAATGCGATTGCCTCTGGCGAGTCGTCCTTTCGGGCACGGTCCTCGATACGCGCCATCAAATCTCTGTTTTCATAGAGATTGTTTTTTGCTTCTTGACTTGTTTCAGCCTGGGCGGCAACCTGCTCCTTTGTGCTGCCAAAATTGTCTGGCGACAGTTCTGGCGACTTGGATTTCCAGGTGTCGCCAAATGGGTCGAACAGGTTTTGCAGCCTGCGGTTGTTGTCCCCTATGCGCAGATTGCCAGGCGCCACGCCGTCGTAGGTAAGCCATCCGTATGGCTCGATGAAGACCTGTGCCCAGGCGTGTGCGTGATACTGGTATATCTCAAAGCAGTTTGACAGCATATTGTAGTTGCCAGGCGAATATCCAGTTGCAAGCCTGGAGTACAGTCCATTCATGCGCGCAAGCATTACCATTGCCTGAGCGAAATGGCGGCAACTGCCCTCCTTGCTCTTGAAAAGGAAGTAATTTACAGCCTCCTCCGTGGCAGGTATGTTAGGTGCCTCTGCATTGTATTTGTAGGTTTTGCGGAGATAGTCCCTGATCGCATCTGCCTTTTCCATGGGCGTATTTGCATTTTGCGTGATTTTCATGGCCAGTTCCAGCAACTGCGGCGTCCTGACTTTTGGCGGCACGGTCCTGCAATTCCAGCCAAAGTTGTGGGGCGGCTCGTTCCATGGACGTGGACGTTGCTTCAAATCGAAGGCTGGCACCATGGATTCCACGCTGTAAACAGGCAGATTGACGCCTGCATTCGAGGCTATAAACTGATACGCCACGCTGTCCTTCTGCCTCACTATCGAGCGTTCTGTGCTGGCCTTTGATGCAATTATCCCGCCTATTTCAAATTTGGTGGGACGGTATGCGTACGGCAAATAGCAGTTCTGCCTGCGAATGATTGCAATGCGCTGGTTCACTAGCACCAGGTCCTGTGGCTCGTATGCGTCCAGTGCGCTGTCTCCTTTCTTCAGCGTTTCGGAGCGTGTCCACATATCGCCATCGTAGGTATCGTATATCTGCGCCACCCAGTACAGCTTGGCCGTGGTATATGCCTGGAAAAGTAGTTCCTCGCCCTGCCCTTCGCCAGCGCCGTTTCTTGCGCTGAATTCACCCTTTGCATTCATGAATGCCTTGTTTCTGGCGGAGGCGTCTTTTATGCTCAAGGGCGAGTTCACATCGGCGCCATCGCCTTCGTTACCAGGAAGCAGTTTTTTTGCGGGAGCAAGCCATTTGCCGCACAACTGCGGGAATTCGTGTTCCTGTCCTGTCTGGAACGAAACAGGGAGAATGCCTCGTGTGCGAACACTGCGCAGCACAACTTTCCGCATGCCAATCACGGCGATTGCCAGAGCCAGGGCAAAGTGCATCAGGCAGGCCAGTGTATTGCGCTTGCTACGGGCGCTGTATTCCGCGCCTAGTGCCTGGTTTCTGCTGGTGTAGAACAAAATGCACAGGACTATGCACAATGCCACGAAAGATGGGAAATATATGTCTCTGCCAGGATGCAACCCGCCATACAGCCCCAATGCGAGTGACAGCGCGGACAGTATCCAGTGCTCACCAATGCGCCCACCAATAAGCAGCGCAATGCAGAATGCCGCCGCACATTCCACCAAGACTACATCCACTTGTATTACGCCTGATTTCGCTGCGAACCATTGCAATCCTGCCACGGCAATGGCAATTTGCAAGGAGAAGCGCAGCCAGTCTGGGTAGAAGCGATATGGTATTCTGGAGATTGCCATTGCCAATGGCGCGGCTCCAATGGCGCATAGCGTGATAATGCTGTTGCCCACCTGCCATAGGGCGCAGATTATGCCAAGTTCAAATGCCAGCAGGCAAATGAACTGCATCAGCAACGGCACTATTATTTCATTTTCTTTTTGCATTTTTTATTGATCCACAGATTGACACAGATTAACGCTGTTTATTTTTAAAATTAAATCTGTGATAATCTGTGTCAATCTGTGGATAATTTACATGAAGAGCATTCCTCTGGCGGCCAAGTTTTCCATTGACTTTTGCAGCAGTGGATTGTCCTTGTTAAGGGAGAGGCAGAACACCAATGTGCCTTGTGGCAGATTGGGAGCCACTTCCTCGATGAGGTCAGGCAGTTTTGCGTTTCCAGGGCGCATTACCGCAAGTTCATACATCAGCCGTGCGCGACATTCCTCCACAGGCCTCAATACCATGCTTGCTGGAGTAAAGCCGCCCACAATAAACGTAAAACTGCAGTAAATATCCGAGCACATTTCAAAAATACCTGCGGCTCTGCTGATAATTGCCTCAAGATTCTCGCCATTAGGGGAGACGTAGTCCTTGAATCCCTCCACAAACAGTGCGATTGAAATGATGGAATTGCGCTCGTATTCACGCACCATCAGTTTCTGGTATTTTGCCGTGCTGCGCCAGTTTATCAACTTCATGGGATCGGAAGGCACGTATTTCCGCAATGAGCGGAATTCCTGATAGCCGCCCTGTGCGCCTGAAAGCCTGTCGCTATTGTCGGTGAAAGCCTCGTATTTGAACAGAGGCACTTCGGATTCAACCTTGTCTGCTTTGGGATAAACCAGCATCGTTGCAGGCAAGGAGAAGCGGCGTTCCCGCATGAATATGCCTGCAGGGTCCCCGCCGCGTAGATACAAGGCATCCAGTTTATATTCACCACGCTTGATTGCCATCACGTCGCGCTCGAAAATGTGCCCCGTATTCGACTTGCCAGGCGCAAAGACGCAAGTGTGCTGGCCACCCTCCGCAAAGCCCAGTTTCTCGTATATAACAACTGGCTGCCGCAACCAGGGATGGCTGCAATCTATTACCAGCGGCATTTTCGCCAGTTGCCCGACTGCGGCATTGGGAAGAAAGGCACGCTTTACTGAAAAGCCATGCAATGAAAACAGAGCGAACAAAAGGCTTGTGCATAAATACGACAGCGCAAGCCACGCCAGCATGGCGGCGAAAAACGAGTGGTTCACCATGGCCACGGCAAAGCAGGCAACCGTCGCGGCGGCCAATACAATGCCTCGTTTTGTCAACCAAATATGTCTGGTCATGGTGTTAAATTAGTAATAACGGCGGTCTGTTAGGTGCCTGCGGCGAAAGCCGCAGGTAAATGTGCCAAGCAAAATGCGGGGCTGAAGCCCCGCGCTCCGATCAATTTACTCTATTGGAATTTTGTCCAGGATAGAGGCGATTACCTGGCTTGTGCTGGTCCATTCGGTACGCGCCTGGAGTTTTAGCGGTATTCTGTGGGGCAGCATGCATGGCACCAGTTCCTTCACGTCTCTCGGTACGACGAAGTCCCTGCTCTCTATTGCGGCAAGTGCCTGTGCTGCATGCATTATGGCGATTGCGGCGCGGGTGCTGCAGCCATACGCCAGTGCTGGGTGATTGCGTGTTTCGCGCATCAGCGTGGATATGTACTGCTGCACAGCCTCAGATACATGGACTTGCCTGACAATCCGCTGGCACTCCAGCATATCATTGCTTTCTGCCACTGGCTTGATGTCGTCGATAGGTGCACTTGAGATGTTGCTTGCCAGAATTGCCATTTCCGTCTTTTCATCGGGGAAGCCCATTGTGAGCCTCATGGCGAAGCGGTCCAACTGTGCCTCTGGCAGCGGGTATGTGCCATGGAAATCTGCTGGATTCTGTGTGGCAATGACGAAGAACGGGCGTTGCAGCTGGTATGGCTTGCCATCCACAGTGACTATTGCCTCGGACATGCATTCCAGCAGGCTGGACTGCACACGGGGTGTGCCTCTGTTGATCTCATCTGCCAGCACCACATTTGCAAACACGGGCCCTTTGAGGAATGAGAAATCCCTGGTGGCCTCGTTGTACATGTTGATGCCTGTTATGTCGTTTGGTAGCAGGTCAGGCGTGAACTGTATGCGTTTGAATTCCGTGTCGATGGAGCGAGCCAATGCCTGCGCCAATTTTGTCTTGCCCACGCCTGGCACATCTTCCAGCAGCACATGCCCTTCGGAAAGAAACGCAATCAGCACGGACTTAATCACATCGTCCTTGCCCTTGATGGCGTGTGCCATTGCCTCCATTACCTTGGCGGCAATACCAGCCACATATTCCACGTTGTTTTTGTTGTTGTCTGCCATTGGCATTTTTCGCGGGGCTTTCGCCCCGCGCACCAAACGGTACGCCGAAGCGGTGCCCACTTAGGTTGATTTAAGGTTTCTTTCCCCTCCCCCAAAATCTTACTGCAATTTCATTTGCGGGAAGAGGATGACGTCGCGGATGGAGGGTGCTCCTGTGAGGAGCATGACCAATCTGTCGATGCCCATTCCCAGGCCGCCTGTTGGTGGCATGCCGTGTTCAAGTGCGGTGAGGAAGTCCTCGTCGATGCGGTTGACTTCGCCTTCCACATCGCCGCGCCCGATGAGTTGCTGGTCAAATCTGGCTCTTTGCTCGATTGGGTCGTTGAGTTCGGAGTATCCAGGTGAGATTTCCTGGCCATTGATTTCCAGTTCGTACACATCCACGAAGCGTGGGTCATCTTCGCAGCGCTTTGCCAGTGGCACCAGGAATGCGGGCAGCCTTGTGACGAATGTAGGCTGTATCAAGGTCTGTTCGATTGCCTTGTCATAGACTTCCTGTGTCACGTCCTTCTCTTCCATGTCGTCGGTGATTCGCAGTCCCAGTTCACGCGCCTTTGCACGCTGTGTCTCTATTGGCAGTTCAAACCAGTCGTCGCCCATCTTTGCCTTGATAAGGTCGGTGTATGTGGCGACGCGCCATGGCCGCTCCAGGCTGATTTCCACGCCGTCCTCTCTCTTGAAGGTAAGGCTGCCGTACAACTTCATTGCCACGTGGCAGACCATGTCCTCAATCAGTTCCATCATGCCACGGCAATCCGAATATGCCTGGTATATCTCAATGCTGGTGAATTCGGGGTTGTGCTTCCTGTCCATGCCTTCATTGCGGAAGTTTCTGCCGATTTCATAGACCTTCTCGAAGCCGCCAACCACCAGGCGCTTCAAGTACAATTCCGTAGCGATGCGCAGATACATGGTTGCATCCAGCGCATTGTAGTGGGTGGTGAAGGGGCATGCCGCCGCGCCACCTGCCAGAGGCTGCATCATTGGCGTTTCCACTTCCATGAAGCCATGGCTGTCCAGATAGTTGCGTATTTCCGACACGATCTTGCTGCGCATGGTGAAAGTTTTGCGCACATCCTCGTTGCTGATCAGGTCCAGGTACCTCTGGCGGTAGCGCTGCTCAGTGTCCGTCAAGCCATGGTATTTTTCAGGCAGTGGGCGAATTGCCTTGGACAGCAGTTCGAACTTGTTCACGCGCAGGCTGCATTCGCCAGTACGTGTTACGAAAAGCGCACCTTCTGCGGAGATGATGTCTCCAATGTCCAGATCCTTGAATGCGGCGTATTCATCGTCGCCAACCACGTTCTTCTGCACATATAGTTGTATGCGGCCTTGCTGGTCCAAAATATGGGCGAACAGGGACTTGCCCATAATGCGACGGGAAACCAGGCGCCCCGCCACCTTCTTGACGACCTCTGTATTCTCGTCAACATACGCGGCCTTTGCGGCCACGCTGTCCACAATGCCGTCCACCCTATGACCGTATGGATTGCCGCCAGCGTCCTTGATTGCCTGCATCTTGCGCAGCCTTTGTGCACGAAGATCTTCGGGATTAGCGACTTCTGCTTCCTGCTCGTTCTGATTGATTTGTTCTTCTGCCATGAATTGTCTCCTTATATTTTATTTTGCCAACTCCTGCCAAGCCTGTAAGATAGTGTCGAACAATTCCTGTACATCCTCCTTCTTTATGCAAGAGAATGCAATCCTTAAATCTGTATCATTGATAGCAATTGTACCGACACCATATTTGTCCAACAGATAGACGCGCAAATCGCGTGCGCTGATTTTGTTGATGTGGAGGCACATGAAATATCCACTGTTGAAGGGATATTCTGTCCATGCCTCGCTGTATTTTGGCTCACGGAGCACCCTTTCCATTTCCAGGGCGCGTTCCTTCATGATGGCGGCCTTTTCCGCCCGCTGCTTGTAGAAGTCAGGCGAGCGCAGTGCGTTCAGCACCAGGCGCTGCGACAATGCGGAGCAGTTGCTGATGCCAGCGCGGATGAAGCCGCCGATCTTGGCGTTCAGTGCCTCAAGCACAGGTGTGGCGGAGGCAATGCCGCCGATGGAGAATGTGAGGAATCCCACGCGCAGGCCCCATACATAGACCTCCTTCGTTGCGGCGTCCGCCTTGATTGCCAGCAGGTTGCGGTGCTTGCCCGCCAGTTTCGTGAACAGTGACTGGCGGAAGACCTTTTCCTTATGGAATAGGCTGTAGTATGCATCGTCAATGATTACCACCAGCTTCATGCCGTTTTCCGCGGCCTCCAGCAGAATCTCCGCGATTTTTACGCATTCGTCTTCTGTTGGGGCATAGCCCGTGGGGTTGTTGGGGAAGTTAAGCAGTACGACTGCCTTGTGGGCGCCGCTGGCCTGTGTCTTTTTCAAGCTGTCCTTAAGTCCATCCAGGTTGAAGTTCTCGCCGCTGAACAGCGGGAAATACACTGGCTTTGCACCGTGGCGCACCACGTAGTTCAGTGCGTAGTTGCCCCAGTTCTTGTCGGGATAGATCAAGGCATCGCCCTTGTCAATGAAGGCGTCGCCTATTAGCGACAGGGCATGCGTCAAGCCGCTGGTGACTATTGGGAGGCTGATGACCTTGTCCTTCAGGTCTGGATTGTCATGCAGCAGTTTTTCCTGCCATGCTTTGCGCAGGTCTGGCAGTCCAGGTGAGGGTGCGTAGAGCAGAGCGGCGTCAGGTGAGATGCCTGGCAACTGGCTCATAAGGCAGTCAAGATGCATGGCCTCGCCATTCTCCAGTGCGGTGCCTATGGTGGCGTTGAAACGTTTGGCCTTGGCCTTGGCCTCTGCGGACTGACTTAATATGCCCTTGCTGGGAAAATACATTTCTTTTCCCACTTCGCTCAGCATCTCATACAGCGCAGGTGCTTCCGCCTGTATGGTCTGATTCAACTGTTCTGCCAATTGTTCCATAACTTACCTTGTAATTTTCAATGAAGAATAGAATTGCAGTGCTTTTGCACAGAGCGCATAATATAGCAAATACGCAAAGTTATGCCACTTGAAAACAATATGTTGAGTTGTATATTCTGCTCTTGCAAGTACCTTGATAACCCAAAGAAGAAAAAATGCCAAAAATAACTGTAATTAATACGCCAGATGCCACATACGACTTCGATGAAGGAAGCATAACCATTGGGCGCGCGCCAGAATGCGAGTTGCGGATCATGCAGAACAGCGTTTCGCGCAAACATGCACGCCTTACCCATACCGATGAGGGCTGGTTGCTGGAGGATCTGGACAGCCATAACGGCCTCTTCCTGCACAACACCCGCATCAAATCCGCCCTGCTGAAGCACAGCACCAACTTCCGCGTGGGAGATGTCTATCTCCACATCGAGTTGCCTTTGAATACGGAGGATCTTATTGCCATTGCGGCGCAGACCAAAGAAATAATCCAGGCATTTTCCAGCAAGTTGCTTGGCAGGAACAACATTGGGCAGTATCTGCTCATTGCAGCCATTGCAGGTGGCAGCGTCCTTTTGAACGGCAGGCATGGCCAGGCAAAGTCACTGGCTGTGGAGACCATGGCCTCCATACTCAAGCTCCATTGCAGAAAGATACCGCTGACGCCTGACACGCAGCCAGCCGACGTGCTGGGAAGCGAGGTGTTCATCAACGAGAACGACAGCCTTGTGCCACGTTTCATGCCAGGTCCCATATTTTCCCATGCCGTTCTAGCTGATGAAATAAACAGGGCGCCTGGCAAGACGCAGGCCGCTCTAATCGAGGCAGTCGCACAGGGCAAAGTGCCGGTGGCGAACCAGTTTGAACTGCTGCCAAAGCCCCTGTTCCTGGTGGCCACGCAAAACACCGCCCCAGATGACACGGCTACGCCTATTTCACTGGGGCTGCTGGACAATTTCGCCATGTCGCTGGATATGGATTACCCACTGCCTAAAGAGGAGCTTGAGATCATAAGGAAGGCCACCTCCACCGAGCAGCCCGTGCCTGAAGGCTTGATGAACGAAGATCGTCTTCTTGATCTCCAGGAACTGCTGCCATCCCTGGCCACGCAGCAGAATGTGCTGGAATATGCAGAAAACATCGTGAGGATGACGCGCCCCGAAGATATGGATGCACCTGACTTCATACATAAGAAGCTGCTCTGCGGCGCAAGCACAAAGGCCGCCACGGATCTGCTTACATGCGCCAAGGCAAAGGCGTTGCTGGA
>JAFSTJ010000249.1 GCA_017450525.1 Victivallales bacterium
CGGACGGTCCTCGCTCATGGCTCAATATGATCAGGCAGGGAACTACCATCAGCATGGAGGCGTGGAGTAATGCAGACAAGCCGAATCAGGATTGGAACCATGCCTGGGGCGCGGCACCTGCCAATGTCATTCCCCGCCGTCTTTGCGGTATTAGACCTACGGCATCTGGTTTCTCGCGCTTTGTGGTGGATCCCCAGCCAGAATCCATACGCAAAATATACTGCCGACAGCCCAGCATTCATGGACAAATTGTATTGGAATTGGAAAATGGCCGTGGGCAGCTTACAGTTCCAGAAGGAACTATTTGCGAATATCATGGAAAAACATTGCTGTCAGGCAAACACGACATTTGATTTCCATGGGGAAGCCCATTATGCGAAGAGCATAGCCTACTGTGAGTTTAGAAGCAGTTTATGAGTTGGCTTGATTCGAAGTAGTCGGTCTGTCCCCAGAAGGGCATTTCCCTGATGAAGGTGACGTTGGCGGCGCGTTCCTGGACGGGGGTCCAGGCTGGGGGCAGGGCTTTGCCTGCGCCGATTACTATGATGTCCAGTTGGCATAGCGCAGGGAGTTTTTTGCAGTCATTGCACAAATCCAGTGTTTCCAGTTGCTTGCGGTTTTCCTGGCTGATGATGAAGCCGCCAAAGTCGCTGGCGTTGTCTAGTTGCATGTTTCCTGCCTGTGACTTGACGCGGTTTCGCAAATCAAGTTGATGCAGATATTCGGTGCCGCTTTTCAGCGGGGCAACCAAGGTCAGTTGCTGGCAGTCAATGGCGGCTGCTGTGGCCAGCAATGCTGATGCGCGCAAGGCGATTATATGAAGGCTATTGCCGAATGCGGCACATTCCCTTGCGACGGATTGTATGTCGCCAATCCACTTGCTTGCGCTTGCCTCTGCATGGAGGCCGCTGGAATCACCTGTGCCAGTATAGTCAAAGCGCACAGCGCAAATGCCCTTTTGCGACAGATGGTCGGCCAGCCTGACAGATGTGCGCAGGGCACAACGGCGCTCCTCGCAGAGCGGATCGCATATCAACGCCACAGCGCCACTTGCTTTTTCTGGCTTGTAGACAGAAACGTGCAGTTTCTGATTGCCAGAGCCGATATAGCCGCATTCTGTGGGAGTTTCCATATTACAGAACCTTTGACAGGAAGTCCTTGAGACGGGGGTGCTGTGGCTTGTCAAAGAATACATCTGGGCTGTTCTGCTCCAGTATCTTCCCCTCGTCCATGAAGAGGACGCGCGTGCCAACTTCCTTGGCGAAGCCCATTTCATGAGTCACTACAATCATGGTCATTCCCGCATTGGCCAGTTCTTTCATGAGGCTTAGCACCTCGCCCACCATTTCTGGGTCCAGTGCGGAGGTCGGCTCGTCAAACAGCATAAGTTCTGGCTTCATTGCCAATGCGCGGACGATGGCTATGCGCTGCTTTTGCCCGCCCGAAAGCATGCCTGGGTACGTGTCTGCCTTGTCAGCCAGGCCTATGCGTGTCAGCAGCGACATGGCATTGTCCTTTGCTTCCTTTGGAGACATGATCCCGTGGTGTATTGGTGCCATGGTGATGTTGCCCAGTACCGTCATATTTGGGAAAAGATTGAAATGCTGGAAGACCATGCCCATTTTTCTGCGGAGCATGTCAACTCGGCAGCCTCTGGCGGTGATTTCCTCGCCATGTACCTTGATTGTTCCCTCTGTTGGTTTTTCCAGCAGGTTCAGGCAGCGCAGGAAGGTGCTTTTGCCTGAGCCAGAAGGACCGATGACAACCACCTTTTCGCCTAGTTTGATATTTTCGTCAATGCCGCAAAGCACCTCGTGGTCGCCAAAGGATTTGCGCAGGCCACGGACCTCAATCGCCATATCGGAATTGTTTTTATTCAAGTCCATTGCAGCCTCCTTTTACTTCCTTTCGCTCTTGCGCATTTTACTCTCTATCTTCTTCTGTGCCATGGATATGAATATGACCAGTGTCAGATAGACGGCTGCCACGAAAAGCAGCGGCACGAATGCGTCGAATGTGCGGGCACGGACCAGGGCGGCGGCCTTTGTGATGTCAACAATGGCGATATATCCCACAATGGAGGTTTCCTTTAGCAAGGAGATGAATTCATTGCCGAATGCGGGAAGCACGTTCTTGATTGCCTGGGGAAGGACGATTTTGCGCATTGTGGCCCAGGCGCTGAGGCCCAGGGAGCGGCCTGCCTCGGTCTGCCCCTTGTCAACTGCCATGATTCCTGCCCTGACGATTTCCGCCACGTATGCGCCTGAATTGATGCCGAAACCGATTATTGCCACAAGCAGTTCGTTTGTGGTTGCGAGAATGACGAATGCCCAGATCATCAGTTGCACGACCACTGGTGTGCCGCGGAACACAGTGAGATACAGGCTAAGAAACATGTCCAGCAGCTTCTGGAATGCATGTCCAAGATGCTCGGCATGTTTTGTACGTATGAACAGGCCGATTGATTCCCAGAACTTGTAGGGACCGTCCTGGTAGTAATATACTTTTGCCACGGCCACTAGAATGCCCACAAACATACCGACAAACAAGGCGCCTATGGTAAGTATGAGCGTATTCTTGAAGCCCTCGAGGAATATCAGGTAGCGGTCATCCGTGATGAAAGTACTGATATATGCCTGTTTTATGGCAGTTAAAATCGAAGCCATTTTACTTATAGATTATATAGGCGCCGAAGTCGGCGCCCACTCAGGTTGCGATGGCGTAAACACACATATTAGAGTAATTCTTTTGGTGTGGTTGCTGCCATTGCAACCTGAATAGGCGCCGACTTCGGCGCCCACATTTTATGGAACTAGATGAAAAATTAGAGCTTGGAGGAGATTTCGAAGTGCTTGAAGAACGAGGCCTCAAGTGAGCCGTCCTTTTTCATTTCTGCGATAACCTCGTTTATGATGGCCATGAAATCCTGGTTGCTCTTTGCCAGCATGATGCCGAAGTCCTCTGGTGCATCAAGGCCCTGGCCATTCTTGTCCACCAGCGGGATTGCCTTGAAGCCAGCGTTCTTCTGTGCCAGTGCCTTTGCCACCAGCTCGTCGATGACTACTGCATCCACGTGGCCTGACTTCATGCCAACCATTGCATCGGGAGCGTTGTTATAGGATTTTACTTCTGTCTTGGTGTCCTTGAGGATACCCTTCTTGACTGCGTCTTCGACCATGAGCAGGCCTGTGGTGCCATTCTGCCCGCCGATGCGCTTTCCAGCCAGATCCTCGGCTGTCTTGACGGATGAGTTCTCAGAAATAATGAGATACTGGACTGACCTTACGAAAGGCACGCTGAAATCAAC
>JAFSTJ010000250.1 GCA_017450525.1 Victivallales bacterium
TGAAAGTTCGCGCGTTGCGGCGCTCAAAGTATGCCTTCATTGCCGCAGGATCAGCCGCCAGTCCCTGATACACCTCGCTGCGGCGAAGCAATGTGCGCACTGTGATGAACGGGCCTGGTAGTGTAACCTCAGGCACCTGCCAATCCTTGCGCAGCCTGTTCAGGAAGTCAAAGAAATCCCCCTTTTCAGGATAGAATGTCATCACGAACTCCCGCTTTCCGCCAGCAGGAACGCCAATTCTCCTGCTGCCGAAAGTGCAGAGATTGCACCCGTTTTCACGGGGTTTGACAGAAGCCTCCAAATGGCAGCGGAATATGTCATCCTCTACGACCCATGCCATGGCGTCATCGCCTGTGGAAAGCCAGCCCGTGGGATTGGTGGGTGGCATGCGGCTCTCTGAAGCGGACAGGGACTTCTCCTCGCCGTGCAGATACCAATCCTTGAGGGGTGCCTGTGGCTGCAGATAATGGCTGAACACCACAGCCTGGTCTTCCTGAGTCAGGTTCGTGATTGTGTCAACCATCCTTATGCGCCCATCGCCCAATGGGGTGATTTTCCTATCCAGTCTGTAGAAGGCGCCCTGCGCCGTGACGCTAATCTCGCCATTACCCTGCGTCACCTTTGGCTGCCAACCTTTTTCACAATCCTTGCCCATAGCTGGAGCCAGCAGATTGCTGCCCATATACGGCTCCTGGGGATAGGCATACAATGTGTTCAGCGCAAAGTCCGCCTTTCCAGCATGCATGAGCATCGCACCGCCCTCGAACACCTCCAGGCCTGGCAGCTTTGCAACGACTTTGCCCTTATGGGAGAACTTGTCCTCCTCCAGTGCAGGCAAGCCAAAGCGGTTCTCGCTTTTCCACAGTGCCTTTACTTCATCCTCGCTGATGGCGCGCTTGAAAAGACGCAGGTTTGATAGCACGCCAGAGTAGCAGTTCGCCTTGCCTATGCGCCCCAGATGGAAGGTTTCCTTGTCGTGGTCAAGTGTGGTGGGCACGCCTTCGTTGCGCTCCGCATCCAGCTTTCCGTCAATGTATATCCTCATTGATTTTCCTGGCTTAAATGTGGCGACAACATGGTGCCACGTCCTCTTGTCCAGCACAGTTCCGCTGTATAGGTTCGCGCCGCGCTTGGTATTCTTGTCCTTGACCTTGAAATGTATCTGTCCTGGATGGTTTCGATTGTTGCGAATGCCGTATGTGGCGTCGCTGCGGAAGCATATCGCACCCCAGTTCTCATTCCACCAATAGGCGGAAAGCCAAACGGCAATGCTGAACTCACCGTCAAATTCAATGGGAGGCAGCACCACTTGCGCTTGCCTGGACACCTTCATGCCACCAAAGTCAATCAGCTTCAAGCCGTCCCTGCTCATCCAGAACGAGCCTGTGATTTTGGCTGGCGGCAGCCTGTCCAGTCCCTCCTTTGCTTCGGTTCCTTCGCCGTCATGCAGTGGATACCAGGCCACCTCGTCAGGCAGGCTCAATGCCCACAATGCAGCCGTGGCAACTAACATAATCAGTAGAATTGCCTTCTTCATGCTTCTTCCTCCA
>JAFSTJ010000020.1 GCA_017450525.1 Victivallales bacterium
ATTGGAGGAGATTTCGCAGGAGGCTTTTCTTGCGATTCTTGAGCGTGGAAGAGAAAAGGCAAATGAGAGGCTGAGGCAGATAGCTTGCGAAGTTCAAGGTGTTGAGTTCGCAAGTCTATTTGATAGTATGCTGGAGAATACAGCGGAAAGGAGTGTGCGGATAGACTTGGCAACGTCTTCCCTGCGCAATATTATGGAATTCATCCCAGACTTCCTCCCCCCAGGTGTGCGCCAAAATGCCAATTTCGAGACGTTCGCCTGCAACAATGCTCCAAAGAAGGCTTCGTTCTCTGGATTTCTGGGCGGTAATCAGCATGCCTCAAACCAAAGTACTAGTGTGGAAAGCGTTGTTGATTTGCCTGGCATATATCAACTCACAAAGAATTGGGGAGGCAGGGAAGATGCAGCAAAAGCCGCATGTGATTTTAAGGATACGGCTAAATTCCTGTATATGACACAGAATGGAATGCCAATGGCCTTGATGCCTTTGGAAATAATGGGCAACCAGCGCAAAAACTCCGAATACTTGAGGACTTTAATCATTGAAGGCGTCGAGGCACAGAAGAACGGATGGGAGGCAAGAGCACTCCTAGCCAAAATCGTATATGGTCTGGATTTTCAAGAAGAGACATTGCAAGATGCAGAAGCGGCCATTGTTGAAAATGGTGGTGTCGATGAACTGATTGCATTAATGGATTCCTTGCCAGACAGACTTGTCAGGCAGAGCAAACTACTGCGGAATTTGCTTTCTATAGGGGCTGAACGAGAAGTATTATTTAAGCAATGCGACAAACTCATTGGAAACCGCGAAGAACTGGCTAAAACACTTCTTCTGGAGCAATCCTGCATTGTTGAAAAAGGACTTGGAGACATGGCCGCGTCGGCAATGGCCTTGCGTTATCTAGGTTCCGAGAATGTTCCGTCGCCATTGGATGCTGAAATGAAAAAGGCTTTACGGAGTCACGAAGATGTTTCCACCGTGAAAGCAACATTGATCTGTTTGGATTTGCAGGAAAAACTGTCACACAGGCAAATTACTGGATCTGAAATAAGCCTTGCTCTGGAAGAAATTGAAGGATTGCTGGGCGACACCAAGGAAGCTGACTGCATCTGGCTACCCTTGTTGCTATCCAGTTTCCCATTGACGGAAAAGGACTTTAGCATTTTACATGGGCTATGTGCAAAATCCAAGGCTGGTTCACAAGAACTGATAACTTCTTTCCTGCCTCAGAATGGGGGATTGCTGTTTAATTATCTCGTGATGCTGGCTTTCCTTTCAAGGCATTATGACAACATTTATAATGCTGAAAAGAACCAGGAGCTCTTGGGTATGCTGGAGCAACTTCGTAAATGTTCCTACTCGGATTGGCAGATTGCACAGGAGGTCTTTGGGGAAAATTACTCCAAGATGCTTGGCGGGGCATTGCGGCAGCTAATGGATGAGACAGCCTCATCTCCTGAGAACACGGAAGAAGAGGATGGCAAGTCCTCTATCTGGAAACGTATAAAAACACTTTTCAGGTAATTGGAGGAGAATACAATGGATGGTCTGACTAATTTTGTCGTTAAGAAACTGATACCAGGCGTACTGATATTCATGGTGGTCGGAGGCATCATCTCCGATTTTGTCCATAATCCCTCGATACTCATCAAGGATTTTGGAGGAACCACCACATTGATTCTGGCTGTAGTCGTCATATTTATCATATACTGCTTCTTCACACGCAAGAGAATACCAACACCGATATGGATTTTGCTGACTGTTGGCATTATCGCCTTCATCATATATTCGTCCTATATCGCATGGCTTCTACCATATTATACAGTTCATCCCATTTTGACAGTCTGCATCGCCGAAGGCGCACTTGTGCTGATAAGTATCATTCAGTTCTTCTCCATGACTAGAAAAGTAATAAACGCAAACGGATATGTCACTGAAACAATTGGCCCATTGCTCAAACTAACCCTGACAAACGCAAAAGACGACCTTGATAAGCTAAAAGAGGAGTGTAAGAATGACCTTGATAAGCTAAAAGAGGAGTGTAAGAATAAAAATTCAATAGGTCTTTTCGAAAGATTAAAGAGAAAAAAGGCTATCTACAACAAGGCTTTTGACAAGGCCTTCCGTGATCTATTGGACATGCCGAAACCAAAAGACAAAGATACGGCTTTGAAATCAAGGATTTTCAACGCCTATTGGACATGCCACGTGATATTCCAAAATATCCGAAAAAGCACCTGGGCATACATTTTCTCTGGGAAAAATGCAAGTGGTTGGATATTCACGTTGTTCACGTTTTTCATACGGCTGCTGGCAGCCATATATTGGCTTAATATATTTGTTGTAGAGGCTAGCTGTATGGTTATCCTGAGCGCTATAATAGTGGTTTGGCTTCCATTGATAGGTATTCCTGCATATCTACTAAAGGCAGCCGCAGGTAAAGCAAGAGATAGAGCCATACATTGTAAATATTGTGGAAGGACATTCAGCGAATTACTTGAAATTGGAGATAAGGGAATTCCCCTTTATTGGATTTGCACAGGAATATCAAAAAACGGACGGGAAATAAATGACTGCCAACCAATTCCGTATGAAAGAGGCAAGAGCTGTAAATGCGACAATGACGCTTCGACATGTGTAAAAACAAGCACGTTTTATATTTGCGAGGAATGTGCAGAAAAAGTGGATTGGAAAAAGCAAAGCAAAGAGCAGGATGAATGGCGAAACACAGGCGAACGCAGTGAACAGCGTGAGGAAAGGCATGAAGAAAAGAGAACGCAAGACAGTGAACGCTCACAGAACAAAGAGAGGACCGGAGAGTTTAAAACTGAATTGCCAAGAATCCCCATCTTCTTCGACGGCAGGGAGGCAAGTACATACAGTACCCTTGCCAACCAATATGTGAAGAAGACAACAATCGGCTCATCAATGGCTTTGCTTCGTCAGGAAGATGAAAGCGGAGAATGGCTCATGCTGGAGGTCAAGAAATCGCTTTTCTCAAAGCAGCAATACCGTCTGGAAAAATACGGGAATATTGACAGCCATGCAGTCTGGTTCTTCTTTGTCCTGATGCCCAATGAGTTGAACCGCCAGAAGGTCACTTCGGTGCTTGCTTCAATCAGGGATGCGACGATTGCCTCTGGCATATTGGGTTGCACAATATTCCTAGGCTTGGACAAATCCGTCATATCGGCTTATTCGTCCGAAATCGAAAGACTGCAACAGGCTGGCTTCGGACATGGTGAGAGGATACGCAAGGAAATATGCACTCTAATCCTCGATAAAGCAAGGTTGCTGGATGAGTTCCATAATGCTTTCAAGACCGTCAATATCCGCCCAATGAGCGGAGCATTCAAAGTTGCTCTTGAACAGGAGCTTCAGGTACTTCAGGCAAGATTCAAGGAAATGGAATATGGACAATCAAGAAACTAATGCCACAAGGATTTCCCGTCCTTTCTATTTTGGTTTTATCGGACTGGTTGGCTGCCTAATTGGAGCTATTCTGGGCGAACTTTTCCTCACCTTGACCAAAGGCAAGGTCGTGGAGCGTCCACCAAGAAATGAGATGGACATCGTCTTGCTCATTGACACATCGGGTTCCATGAGGGGGAATCCGCTGGCCGAGGTGCAAAGAGCCATGCAAGCGGTCATTCCCATGGTCAAGCCTTTGGACAAACTGGCCATTGTCTCGTTTGACTCGGACGCCAGGATTGTGCAGGGGCTGACAAACGATGGAGACCAGTTAAGAAACTGCATTGACGGACTTCAAGCCTATGGGGCGACTTTCATGTCGGCAGGGCTTGAAATATCCCGGCAGATTCTTGAGGAGACTGACTGGGACAAACGCCAGCCATGTGTCCTGCTGTTTTCAGACGGTGCGCCGACGGAAAGTACAAGTCATTGTGTTTCGCTGGCAAGAACTATGCGGCGCAAGGGGATTGCCATGATAGCAATAGGTGCATACGGTGCGAACATAAGATTCCTGGAACGCCTCGTAGGGGCGAACAATGTCATCAACGCCGTGAATGGTAATATCCTGGATGCTTTTCGGCAGGCCGTTCAAACATTGCAGGGTTCTCACGGCTTCATGGAGGGCAATGCGGGCTTTGACGTAAGTCTTGGAAGACGCATCTTTCGCGCTTTCGGGTGGTCGGTTTTGTTGAGCATAGGAACCATTCTTCTTCTTCTGATGTTCCAGAACCGTCTTATGGGCAATCCCATATTGGCTCCCGAACAGCTTGGCTCCTCCGTTGGAGGCGGTTTTGCATGTGGTTTTCTGTCAGGCGTTGTAACGCAATTCATATTCGAGGTGACAACGGACAACATTGATATGATTGCATATACAATCAAAAGCCTATGCCTGTTAATCGCCATAGTACTGGGCATTGTCTTGTTCTTTCAGCTGAAGTCCAACAATCGCCAAGCGAGCAATTCCAGTGGCATAGGTTGCCTGACTTTCATATTGATGCTTGTACTCATGTTTATTTTCCGTGAAGGGGGCGTGTTTGTTACGAACGGCATGTTTATCTTCAGTGTGTTGTCCTGGGCGATTTGGGGTTGGGGCATCACAAACATCATTGGTGTCATCATCCCAAACTTTGACAGGAGACGCGCACTCTGGGCAGGTGCTCTGGGAGGTGCAGTCGCTAGTCTCGGCTTTTTGGCAAGCAGTGCAATTGCCGGCGAAATATCCGGGCGTCTGATTGGTAGCTGTTTTTTGGGCTTCGCCATCGGAACGCTGGTCGGTTTCCTGCGAGGAAGCAAGGAAGGCAAGCAGGTAACGGTCTATGACACGGTTACGCACGAATATGTTACGACCTCCAATGTCGGAA
>JAFSTJ010000251.1 GCA_017450525.1 Victivallales bacterium
CAGTCCACTTTTTAGTTTTTTTTTGATAATAGTTTAGAAAAAGAAGGAAGACATGGCTATATGTACGTGGAGGAACAACAATGCGAGACGTGAATGATTGCAATAATGTGAGGTTCATCATGAAGAAAAACCACATTTTAATATTGACGCTGCTAGCGTTTTCACTCTTTGTGAATGCCCAGCAATTTAGAATGAAGACACCAGAGTTCGTGCTGGAAAATGACAGTGCCAAGCCGATGGCGGGTACGGTTCAGATGATGACGCAGCGATTGCGGGCTGATCTGGAGCAAAGAGCTGACATAGAGCTTGTGGACGAAGGTGGACAAGGCGCGAAATGCCAATGCGTTGTCAAGAATATCCAGGTCTTGAAGAACGTGTACACGGGTTCGGAGTATAAGGCGTGGCACACCAGGGTCACTGCGATTGTGCAAGTGCAGCTTGAGATCAACGGGCGCAGTGTTACGCGAAAATTCTCGATAACGCGAAGACTTCGGAGTACATCTGGCGAACCGCAGCTGGATGCGGCGGTATTCAAGGAAATGGCGAGTGACATTGTCAACCAGTGCTATGGCGAGTTGGTTGATATTGTGGAATGCAATTGAAATATCAGATAAGGAGAGAAGATGAATACGGTTCAAATACGTTTGTTCTTCATGGCGTTTGCGGCATTTTGCACACTGGCGCTGGCGCAGAATGCCCCTCAGCTTGCCATAAATGAAAAGACAGTTGTCAAGCAGGGTGTTGGGAAATTGGCTGTTTTGCGCCCGAAAACGGCAAAGGCCATAGATGAGGAGACTGTGGAGACTATTTGGAGCACACTTGAGAGCTTGGTTGCCAAGCAGAGGATCTACACGGTCATACTCCGCAACGACAAGGACCTGGGCGGCCTGATTAAGGAAATCGGCTTTCAGGGCACGCACTTGGTGGACAAGAACGGCAAAAAGATATTGCCTGGTAAAATCAAGGCGGTGGATACTTTGCTTTGCTGCTCCATTGGTCAATTGGGAAATACCTGGACATTTGATTTGAAGATTGTCAATGCGGAAACAGCCACCATCAACCCGAAGTATAATGTTCATAATACGTTCAAAAGCATTGATGATATCGCTGATTCCCTGGAGGCGCAGGTCCAGCTTCTCTTCAAGGACAAGGAGGAAATCAAGGATGTTATGTTGATGGAGCCAGTCTGCGCGGAAGGGGTAAAGGTTAGCGGAGAGGGTTTTGTTGCGGCAGTTAAGCATGAGATTTTTGACAGGGTGAAGGTAAGCAATACCGAACCGAAGGCAATCTTGGCGCAAATGAAAAAAAAAGATATAAGCGAGATGCTGGACTTGGACTGGCCTCGTTTTCGCCGCCTGTCAAATGTCCGTTATCTGCTTGTCCCCAGGATTACATGCTGGGTGTTGAAAGAGGAGAGAATCCCCAATTCATACAATGGCAATATAAGGGCAGTATGCAACCTTGAGGCAGAATGCGAAATGCTGTTGATGGATACCAGGGATGGCAGCATAAAGAGCCGCATACAACTGAAGGAAGACATAAACAATGAGGAAATGGTAGAGGCTGGGCGCCCCATGACAGTGCAGGAATTCAAGGTCAAATGCCGTGAAATGGTTTTCAAGCAATGGAGTTCCGAAGCTACCGACAAACTAGCGGCTTCAATTTCAGAGCTGAAAGCTTTTGAAAATAACTGAAGAAGCATGGCAATAATAGCGGGACTAAAGGACAACATAAAAACAATAAAGGCAGGTTGCAACATGAAATACACAAGCATCATATTCTTGATATTGGCCATCGCGGCTGGAATCACATTTGCGCAGGACAATGCTCCTGTTCCTAGCAAGGCTGATGCGGTTCAGGCTGCCAAGAACGAAGTGAAGGCGGCGGACAAGGCAGGTGAAGCTGCAAAGCTCACATCCTTGGCAGACATCAAGACGCCAGCTGGCGCCAAAGCAGGCTATCCTGCCAACATCGCGATCATGGACTTTGTGACGGGCGCGGAGTTGATGCTGGGTGGAAGGCACATGCCTTCAATTGCCCAGACCTTCGCGAAAATCATATCGGCGACGAAGAACAACACCTATTCGATACCCCTTGGCGCAACTTATCTGGGCATCGAACTTCAGAAACTGAATCCAAATCTGTTTTCTGTTGTGCCAGGCAGGCGTGGCGCGGGTTTCGAGGACCTGGAAAGTCTTCAGCATGCAGTGCTGGAAAATGGTGTGACATTCGTTATACTCTGCACACTTTCGGACATTCATCACAAGGAGGATGCCAATTCTGG
>JAFSTJ010000252.1 GCA_017450525.1 Victivallales bacterium
CTCGCACAGCACATGCTTTCCCGCCTTCAGCGCCTTCAGCGTGTGCTTTGCATGATCTGGAAAGAACGTGGCAATCAGCACCGCATCAAAATCCATCTTGAAGAAGGTGTCCTCGTTGCCGACGACCTCCGCCTCAGGGCAGATTTCCTTGAAGTGTGTCCTCATTGCTGGGCTTGTATCGCAGGCAGCGACAATGTCAACGCCCAATGCCCTCGCCGACTCAATAAAAGATGAGCCACGCCCCAAGCCCCAAATACCTAGTTTGAGACGCTTTCCACCAAACAATTCCTTTTTCGCTTCCTCTGCCATAGTCTGCAATCCTCTATATTAAGTTGTCCTTCTTCAGAATGACCAATGTCGCATCATCTTGAATATCACAATGACCAATGTCGCATCCTCCTGATCGTCGGAATGACCAATGTCGCATCCTCTCGAATATCGGATAATCTAATATCGGATAATCTAATGCCATTTTCTTTTCCTGTCATTGCATCTGCCAGATTTTCCGCTCATCGCGATATTGGTTGCGCAGTAATGCCTCACAAAATGATATTGGTTTGCCGCAAAAGTCTTACCGTTACCATCCTGCTTCGCGCGCACGTACATTGTTTGGGATACTTCCCCCACCCACCTTCCGCTTCTAACATAGCCCCAGAAATCTAGGTTTTCAAGGTGAGATTCAAAGATGTTACCATGGTTGTAGTTTTATATATGAAACTCTTCTATCAAAATTGAATTTTCCTATAATATCCATGGGTAAGAGATTACGGACGCGTACGATTTTTTTTAGAACAAGCCCAATATCACGACGCCAGCCATCACCAAGAATAGTGCCAGGGCCTTGTCCTTTATGTTCTGCTCCCTGAAAATCAGGCTTCCCAGAACAAATGCTATGACGCAACTGAAGCGCCTGACAAGTGAAACCTGCATTATATAAATGCCAGGCAGGCTAAGCGCCTTGAAATACAGGAAATCCGCCAAAATCAAGAAGATGCCCGTAAGCGGGATTGCCCAACTCCAGCGCAGACGAGGCATTGGCTGGCCAACAAAGCGCCTGACCACAAGCAGGACGGCAAACAGCAGCACCAAATCAATGGAAAAGTGCAACTGGACTATCCGAGGCTCTATGCGCAGCACATTCAGCAGGTACTTGTCATACAATCCCGACATGGCGCCAGTCAATGTGCTCAGCAGAATCAACTTCATTCCCTTGCTTTTGGCAAATGAAAGCCCCTCCTTATGCCCCAGCACAGAAAAGCGGTAGTACCCCGCGATGATCAGTAACATTCCAATCGCCTGAATCATGGTGGGCACCTCTTTGTACAAAATGATGGCGCCGATAATTCCCCAGAATGGCGCAGTCGCCCGAATAGGCGCGGCAATGGATATGGGCAAAGTCTGCAATGAATAATATATGCAAAACCAACTGAAGCCAACTATGAATGACTTTATCCATATCATTCCGTACTCAAATGGAGTACAGAACAATATGCGCGTGAAGTCACCGCCGCAAAAGGCCCATAGCACATAAAGAGCGCTTCCTGACAATGTGGCGAGAAACAGCACCAGCGAAACCGAGTTGTCCCGAACAGCTGACTTCTTTAGCAAGTCATACACGCCCAGACAGAAGGCAGAAAGCAAAACCAACGGAAACCAAGTCCATTCCATAAATATCACTCAATATCACTCGCTACTAACACAAAAAAGATGTGTCTCCTTCTTCTCAACGCAGAGGCGCAGAGACGCGTTCATCGTATGATATGCAGAGGTCCTAAAGGACTGGCAAAACTAGTTTTGCATGCCTGCATAAATGGAAATCTGCGCTGCTTCAGCGCATCTGCAAAGTCATACGAAAATCTGTGGCAATCTGTGCAAATCTGTGGATCAATGAACTCTCTGCGCCTCGGTGCCTCTGCGCCTCTGCGTTAAACGAGGGTTTAGCAATTACAAAAAGACCACGACAGCAAAAATGCCATCGTGGTCCCTTATTCACCTAAAGCCTATCAGCCCAGGTTCTTCTTGAGGATATCAAGCTGCTTTGCCAATTCCTTGGGCAGTTTGGCGCCGAACTTGGCGTAATGCGCATC
>JAFSTJ010000253.1 GCA_017450525.1 Victivallales bacterium
CCGTTTGAGAGGCGGTCTCTATCTGGAAACACTTCCATTCTCAATAGATGCGCCGACTGTCACTGTGCGGGACGCGGAGAACGACAATAGTGACACTGTTACCATCAACGTGAGCCCCGCGGATATGGATATTGGCTCCACTGTGAAAAGAACCTTCCGCTACTCGCTTAACGAGGACATGTCGGATGCGGTAGAGGTCGTGAACGAGAGTGTGTTGCAGAAATCCGATTTGATTGACAATGCGACCTACTATGTCCAGGCATGTACTGAAAGCAATTACGGCGCTGTAAGTCCCTGGAGTGATGTGGTCAGTTTCACTGTGGTGTCAAGATACCATCTGCCTACTCCGACTTTGTCTATTGAATATCAGGATGGGTTCTTTGTCCTCACTGCGAATGGAGTGGATGATTTGCACAACGGCGATGTAAGGAGCCTCAATTTCGTATATGGGCTTGATCCGGAGATGTCGGAAGGAACCAGCCGAACAATTAACATTGCCAATGGCAATCAACTTCGCATTGACTCTTACGAACTTGCGGAAGGCAGGAATTTCTATGTGCAGGTACGTACTCTTGGCAGAGGTGCCTGGAGCAATTTCCACGATGAATACAGCGACTGGAGCAATATGCTTGTCTTCAAAAACGGTGCATTCACACCTGAAGGCGTACAGACGCTGGCCTGGATGCCAGGCGGTGAGGGAGGCTACGTCTTTGAATGCAGCGCGGATGGCTTCCAGTCTGCATTGCGCATAAATGTCGCCTCCACTTTGCTGGATACCTTTGCGGTTCCCCTTGGCGACTACCAGTGGCGTGTGCGCCCGCTGGACGGCGGCGACTGGAGCGAGGTCCAGACATTGTTTGCCGATGAGAATTTTGCTGACGGCCCAAGATTGACATACACCAACGATGATGGTGTCAAGGATGTGTTCTTTGCAAAAGCCAGCGGCACTTGGGAAGAAGGCTTCATGGCGCGTCATACAGGCTGCTTTGGCGGCTGGACTGGCACAAGGGAGGGCACCTCTATTTCTGGAAAGAACAGGCTGGCTGATGTTATTGAAGGCTGGGAGGACGCAAATATTCTGCTGATGACGGATGATGCCAATGGTGACGCCTTGTTTGTGGATGACATATATTCCGCTCTGCCTCTCTACGTTTGGGAACAGCAGTCGCGTTTGCAAATGATCAACGAAATCCGTGCTGGTGCGGGGGACGACGTGGTGGATTTGACCAGCCAGAGATTTGCGTATATAGGCGAGGGCGTGACAGCAAGGGGTGGCCTTGGCAACGATGTCATCTGGGCGAACGGCGGCAGCAACTGGCTCTTCGGCGATGCAGGCGATGACAGGCTTGTGGGTGCGTCTGGCGATGATGTGCTGGCTGGCGGCGCCGGCAACGACAGCCTGCACGGCGGCGGTGGAGACGATGTGTTCGCCTTCGGCGGTGACTGGGGACAGGACCGCGTGGAGCAACTTGCGTCTGGAACAGTCACGCTCTGGTTCCAGGAAGGCAACATTGGCAACTGGAACGAGGAGGCGCTGACCTACACCGACGGCGACAATTCTGTGACCGTGTCTGGCGTGGGACGGGAGAGCATCACGCTGCGTTTCGGCGACGAGGAGGCCCGCTACGGCGAGTTGCTTGCCGCAGGCGCGTTCAGCGAGGCCACCAGCGAGAGGATATTCGAGGACAAGGCCATGCTGGCGTAACTGCTATCTAGAAAATTTAACTAATAATACCCAATTTGAGGACAAACAAAATGAAATCATCTTGCATTGACTTTGTGCGACTGGATTTTGAGGGTGGATTGAATGACTACCGCAATGCCGAATTGGGCATGGATGTGACAGTGCCTGTTGTGCCCAGCGGCATTGCGCCTGAACGACGCGAATGCCTGGTGGAGAAACTGAATCAGGTTGGCGGCTATGTGCGCTTTGTCCTTGGTGGAGAGGCGTCCTCCACAATACACATTGGCAAATCAAATGCCTTCGACGCATACGGGCGTTTTCTCGGCCTGGCGGAAGGCATAGGGGAGGGCAATGCCTTCGTTATGCTGGATGACACTGCCAGCGATGAGGAGCTCCTCGCCGTCATTCGCCATGAGACGGGGCACATTCTCGGCATGCTGGACCATGGTGGCATGGGACTTGAACGGTATGCATGGCAGAAAGTGTATTCATATTGGGATGAGAAACCTGAAGAAGATTTTTATAACTATTTCCATGAGACATCGGTCATTCATTACACTTACGCCAATCGTACATTGCAAGGAGTCCAACAGGATGAAACTTGTTATTTGGAATGTCATGACAATGGTACGGCAATATACTATGGATGGGTGGAAAGGAACAAAAACGACCCAGACACATCCAGTGTTTACACTACCATAAATAGAACTGTACCTAACTACCTCTATGCCGTTAACTGCACTGCAAATGAATTCAGCATCGCGGGGGGGACCGCTACAGATTGTGTAGCAGATACGATTTCTGTATGGACTATGTATGACTTTGATGTATCCCCTGAACTTGGAGGCTATAATTTTGTCTTCCACTATGGAAAAGCCGTCAATTGCACGGCGAGAATCATCTCTGTTACTGCTGGAGCCCTTGCCATCAACTGTACTGCCAAATACCTTGAGGCTAAAGCAGGCAGAGAATGGGACGGCTCATCCTACGTGCCAATGCGCGGGGAACTGAGGAATTGCACCGTGGCAAGCAATGACGAATGGTCTGGCTATCTTACAGTGACAAAAGGCGGCATAGCCGACAATATCCTTATTCGATGTGGCGATGCCGAAATAGGCTACAGATACTTTGATAACGAGAGTGATTATACGGATTACGAGTTTTTCGGCCTTTGCGAAGCAAGTAACCTGATCATTGAAGACGGCGGTGCATACGTGTATAAAGGCGGTTCGCTCCACAACGCGACCATCAACGGAACGCTTTACGCAGAGGATGGTGCCGCCCTTAGCGGCACCTTCACCTGCAAGGAAGTCAATATTTCGGGCGTGGCACCCGAGGGCAACATCACCATCAAATTGGATTTGCATGACTACGCCGTCGCTAACTACACCGAATGGCTGGATGACGACTGCATGACGCAGATCGCCTATTTTGCCGACTATACGACCAAGACTTATCACTATGCCTACAACCCTGGTCACTATAAGTATGTGGCCTTTGTCGAGGACGGTACCTTCGACAACAAGGACGGGCGCTTCGATATGTCGGACTGGAAATATTCCTTCAACGTTGACTTGGGCAGCGTGGACGAGTTGTCGATGTCGCAAATCGTAGTGGACTTCGGCGGCACGGAAAAGGACTTTGCCGCCGGTAGTTTCTATATAGAATATCCCCTTGACCCTCCTGAAGATCTAGACAGTTACAGGGACGAAGAAGGAAAACTTCCTCTTTCAAGATTTCCACATCCCTTCCAATTCCTCGGCGACGTAGGGAAATACATCGTGGTTGAAAAGATTGGCAACGAATTGTATCATCAATTCTACTACGATGCATCGCGAAGTGGCGAGATAGCGGATGTCCTGTGGCTGGCGAATGGCGAGGAAGGCACATACACGGTTGCGTTGGATCCAATCATGAATTCAGCCAGGGAGGAGCAAGGTTTCAGCTCACCTTGGGAGGCGCAGTTGCATAATGGCACGCTGACCGTCAAAGGCTCGAATGTAGAAAGCGGCACCGTCTCCGTCACTGCAAAGGACGAGCAGACGCGCAAACTCACCTGCGAGGTGGAACTGATGGTGGTGCCCGAGTCACTGCCTCTCATCGGCAAGAAGGGGACTGCTGTTTATGCCAACCTGCTCAAGAAGGCGCAGAAGGAGCATCTCACCACCATCACAGCCGCGCTGCCCTGCGACCCCGAACTCGCACTGTGCGGCATGAAGTTCAAGATGAGCGATCTGGCGGCCTCGCTGACCGTCAACTGGACGCAGCCATCCATTACC
>JAFSTJ010000005.1 GCA_017450525.1 Victivallales bacterium
CTTATGGGACTTATGGGACTTATGGGACTTATGGGACTTATGGGACTTATGGGACTTATGGGACCAATGGGACTAATGGGACAGGATAACTGGAAAATTGCATCGCATTAGTCCCATCTGTCCCATAAGTCCCATTAGTCCCATTAGTCCCATTAGTCCCAGTTGAAGACTGACTGCACACCGATACCACCTTTCTCTAGTGTGAAATTCGGCAATTATGTTGCGAATTTGCATACATATAGCGTCTCTTTACATTTTAGGACAAATCAATCCTTGCCAATTTGTCCTGTTTTAGCCATGACAAAAATGTAAAAATATGTATAATTCCAACAAAATTATCAATAAATCATAAGTTTTTCAAAAAATCTAAATATAGTGTTTGACGAAACGATAATTGCCATATATAGTGTGCGCAAGTTTTTAAATGGGCTATGTTTTTGTTCTGTTTCGTGCGATTGCCGAATACAGTGGACGGGGGACAAGATTGAGCGGCCAAACGCTATTGTCTGTTAACATGGCCATAAGTCATAAAAGTTTTTGGGCAAAACAAATTTTTAAGGAGAAAAGAGTTCAAATGGGAAGTCAAACTAATCCGTTTGTGTTTTTCCGAAAAAGGGATGGGATGCTGGTGCCCTTCCGCACGGAAAAGATTGCAATGGCAGTAATGAAAGCGGCTGGAGTGACAGCCAGACGCGGCGAAGAGACCATAGACGAGGCTGAAGCGGCAATCATCGCAAACGAAGTAATAGGCCAGCTGGACAATCCGCTCTGCGAATACTACACTGCGGCAGATGCGGAAGGCATGCGCATACCGAAACTGGAAGATGTCCAGAACCTGGTGGAAATCGTCCTTGCAGAGCGTGGTCACAACCAGGTACTGAGTGCGTTCAAGCGCTATCGCAAAATCCGTGAAATCGCCCGTAATGCCATCCAAGTACGCGCTTCGGGCACTGGCAAGAAATCTGACAAGCCAGACATTACGGACCAGAGCCTGCTGCTGGTCAGTTCCGTCAGTGCGGACAATACGCTGCCATGGGATCGCAACCGCATCGTCAAAAAACTCATTGACAAGATACAGCTGGACGAAGAAACAGCGGAATCCGTTGCAAAGGAAGTTGAGAACCAGCTGATTTCCAGCAACATCAAGCGCATCGGCACCACCCTCATCAGGGAAATGGTAAACAACGTACTGGTGGAGCGTGGCATTACCGCCAAGCTTGAGGACTTGTCCCTGTACCACATTCCACGTGAATTCATCGAGAACCTGATGTTCACCAAGCCAACGGAGAACAGCAACATCGTCTCCAACAATCCAGAGGCAGTTAACCTGAGCATTGCGGAACTCATATTGAAGCAATGGGGTCTTGACACCATCTTCTCCAAGCAGGTGAAGGAGGCCCATGACACTGGCGCCGTGCATCTGCACGACCTGGGCTATCCCCACAGGGTGTATTGCTCATCCCACTCCATCGAATACATCAAGAAATATGGTCTGCGTGACTTGAGCAACCTGAACACAGAATCCAATCCAGCCCGTTCTGCATCGGTTCTGACTGGGCATCTTAACACATTCCTGGCCTCCATGCAGGCAAACTATGCAGGTGCCCTTGGCATTGCATACATCAATATCTTCTATGCTCCATATCTGGTGGGCATGAATGACAAGGAAGTCAAGCAAGTTGCACAGGAACTTATTTTCAACGGCTCCCAGAACGCATTCTCACGCGGTGGGCAGACTTTGTTCCTGGATTTCAACATTCACACTGGCGTACCCAAATACCTACAGAAAGTTCCTGCAATCGGACCTGGCGGCAAATACATGCTGAAGGACGCGGAAGGCACTGTCCACTCGCTGACAGAAGTGCTCAGAGACGATACGGACAGCAATGGCAACAAGCTGGCGGATTTGTATCTGGACACACCAGAAGGACAGGTGCTGGTGCGCCGCGAGCTCTATACAGAAAAGGCTGGCCTCCACACGGACAGCACTATTGACGAGCGCACAGAGGCGGCAGGCTACAAGATTCTCACATACGGCGACTTCATGCCAGAGGCCCGCCGCTTCACATCCGCACTGCTCCAGGTCTGGGGCGAAGGTGACAGGAATGGCCGCGTGTTCGAATTCCCGAAGTGCGACTTCCATGTGTCCCAGGAGACCTTTGATGATCCAGAGCAATACAAAATCTACTTGGAGGCATGTGAACTCTCCTCCAAGAACGGCTCCACCTACTTCATCTTCGACCGTGACGAGGTCACACTGTCGGCATGCTGCCGCCTGCGCACCACCATTGATGACAACCGCATGCTGGCACATCCAGAATCAATGCGTTTCTGCGGTTTCCAGAATGTGACCATCAACATTCCTCAGGCTGCATACCGCGCCTCCCGCAATGGCAAGGCCACGCTGGAAGGTCTGCTTGAAGAAATCGACAAGACCATGGACCTGGCAGTGGATGCCCACTTGCAGAAGCGCGCCAAGATCCGTGAAATGATGTCAGGCCCAGGCACTCCGCTCTGGCAGATTGGAAAGAAGGCATGCGACGGGCGCCCCTACGTGGAATTGGACAAGGTGACGCACATCATCGGCCTCATCGGGGTGAACGACGCCATCAATTTCCTCATCGGCAAGGAAATGCACGAATCGGAGGAGGCCTTCAATATGGCTCTGCGCGTAGTGTCCCACATGTATCTGCGTTGCAAGGAATACACCAAGAAATACAACCTGAAGTTCACGCTTGAGGAATCACCTGCAGAATCCGCAGCACGCCGCCTGGCAAAGACAGACCTGGTATTCTTCAGGGAAGAGGCCTCCAAGGTTGTGAAGGGCGACAACGAGGATGTGGCATACTACACCAACTCCATCCACCTGTCAGCAGATGCACCGATATGCCTGGTGGAGCGCATAGAGAAGCAGTCCATGTTCCACAGTGTCATCGAATCAGGCGCCATCATCCATGCCTTCATCGGCGAGGAGAAGCCAGAACCAATGGCAATTGCTGAATTGATACGCAACGTATTCAACAGAACGCAGTCGGCACAGGTCACACTGTCACCTGAGTTCACATACTGCAACCATTGCGGATACCAGACCCGCGGGCTGCTGGAGACCTGCCCAGAATGCGGCTCCAACGAAGTTGTGGGCGAAACCCGCGTTGTGGGCTATTTCAGCAAGATACAGAACTGGAACAAGTCCAAGCGCTATGGTGAACTGGTGGCACGCCAGCGCGGCATGTACCGCGTCTGCACTTGCGAGGATTGATAAACAAAATGACGGCGGGCTTTTTTCGCCCGCCGTATATCTGAAGGGCATAGACAATGAGCAACAAACCATTGCTGGTACATGTTTTTGGCAAGAAGACCTGCGCAAAATGCGCAATGCTTAATAAAAGACTGGACGAATTGCTGACAAAGGATGAATACAAGGGGCGTTTCGTAAAGGTTTACAATGATCTGGAAACCGAGGACGGCCTGGTAAATTTCTGCCTGGCGCAGTGCCTGAACCCCAACCGCGTGCCTGGTATGGTGGTGGCGCGTGTGGATGAAGACGGCAAGTCGGAATACATCCCCAACCCAGATCCAGAGGCTGTGGATCCAGTCTGCAAGCGTTCCAGGCTTTATAACTACCTGGGTATTCAGACCGACTATTCAACCGAGGGCAAGGGCATCATCACCCCTCAGATGATACAGTCCATTTTGGACAAGGCTCTGACTTTGGCGTAGCCCTCCATGGAGAACAACGACATAATCGAGCAGCTTTCCTCGGATGACGAAGTGCTGGCAAGCCTGGCCATGAAGGACATACTTGCCAGACCTGATGTGGGAGATATTATTGCCGCATATATGGATGCTCCTGAACCCAATCTCAGGAGACGCATACACCAGATTTCCACTATAAACGAAAGACGGCTGCGTATAAACGTGGACTTCAAGGAGGCCTTGCTGGACAACCGCAGCAGCTTCTGGGAACTGGCCGTGGCAATCAACTGCATTATTGACCGCCAGACATCGCCCATGCAGATAAACACGGTGATGGAGCGCTATGTTGCACAGCCCATGGAAGTGGTCAAGAGCATCACCGCATTTGCAAAGTTGATGTCGGACACGGGACTCCACACGGAAAACGTGCCTATGCACTGCCTTACGGACTTTCTGGTCAACGACGTGATGCTCAACAACTACGGCGATGAATGCGGTGTGGCTCTTGTGGCGCAAAGGCTTGGGGCAATCTACGGCTGGCCGCTGGTGATTGGTTTCTACAGAAACGCCCTTGCTCTGAGGGATCGTATGTTCAACGTGCTTCTACCATGCGAATGGGGTGTGACCCATGCACTGACAAAGGAATTCCTACCATTGGACAAACATTCCTTCGCCATTTACTATCTGGGGCAGATGCGTAACGCCGCCACCGTGGATCAGTTGCCTATACTCATGACAAAACTGAGCTATCTGATACATACCGCAATCGTCTTGAAAAAGTGATTTATGGCTGGCAAGATTGGAATCATCAACATCGCCTCACACAGAGAGACTTTTGAAAACTACGTGCATGCGGTGGAGGCCGTCGGCGGCGTGGCAGAAGAACTGGTTCCAAGTGCCTCGCTGGACGAAGTGCGACGGCAAGCAGACAGTTGCGACGCATTCATTTTCATCGGAGGCCCCGATTTCAGGCCAGAACGCTACGGAGGCAATCCGCATCCAGCAATCAAGAACCTGCTGGACGAGGTAAAGGAAGAATACTGCTTCGCATTGTCCAAGGCAGTTGTATTTGAAAGGGAAAAGCCCTTCCTCGGGATTTGCCTGGGCTGCCAATTGCTGAATATTATCTACGGTGGCAGCTTGTATGAGGATTTGCACAGCCAGGTACCAAATGCATACTGGCACGCCCGCCATCCTGGTTTCCCCAAACTGGAAAACATGCACAGGGTGGCATTTACGGAAAACAGCCCGCTGAAGGAATTGTTCGGCTGCGATTGGCTATGCGTAAACAGTTCCCACCACCAATCAATACGCAAGGTGGGCAAGGGGCTTACAATAGGCGCATTGGCAGACGATGGCATAATTGAGGCCGTCTATGGACCCGATATGGAACACCACTTTGTGCTAGGCCTGCAATGGCACCCTGAACGCCTGTATGACAAGGTCTATGGCCATGCAAAGGTGTTTGAGCGCCTGGTGAAATAAAAAAACAGGGCGCCGATGTTTATGTGGGCGCCCACATTTATTTTAGTTTTTTGGCTTGAAGCGTGCCAGGAGCATTGCCATATTTGCCTCGCCCTGGTCCTTGGATACGCTCTGGGAGTTGCCTACTTGCTCTGGCGTCTTGTAGTCAATGTTTTCGTCAGGAATCTCGTTCAGGAAACGGGACAGTTTCTTGCAACAATAGGCGTTCATTATCTTGCGATGAGTCGTGTAGGTAAAGAAAAGCCTTTCCCTTGCGCGTGTCATGGCGACATAGCAAAGGCGTCGTTCCTCTGCCTCGTTGCCTTCATCCAGCGCCATCTGGTGTGGGAAAAGCCCCTGTTCGAAGCCCATGATAAAGACAGTGGGAAATTCCAGCCCCTTTGAGGCATGGACGGTCATTAGATTCACGGCATTCTCGTTTTCCTCGCCATCGTTCTTGCCCTGCTTGTTTTCCTGAAGCATGATTTCCTGGAGGAAATTGGCAATAGTGCCCCTGTTATGATGCGTCTGGTCGTATTCATCCAGTGAACTGAGGAATTCCTCGATATTTTCCTTGCACATGATTGCATTGCTTCTGGGACGGTACATATTTGGCAACTTCTCGATATAGTGCAAATCATCTATCAGCCGCTTGACGCGCAGATAGATTGCCCCAGGCTTGTCCGCACCTTGTGAACAACGCCTGAATGCATCTGCAAAATCGGAGATTGACTGCCTGTTTTCAGGCGAGCAATCCTTGATGAAATCATTGTCAGAGAGCAATTCCAGCAGGGGCTGATGCGTAATGACAGCCAATTTGTCCAGGCGTCCCAGTGTCGCGTCGCCAATGCCACGTGGCGGCACGTTCACGATGCGGCGGAACGCCATGTCGTTCTGGGGATTGGCAGCCAGTTCCATCATACTGATCAAATCCAGGATTTCCTTGCGTTCATAGAAGGATTCCGAGCCGCGCGTCAAGAATGGCACATTCATGGAGCGCAGCGTCTTCTCCAGAACGCGTGCAAGGCTGGTGGTACGATACAGCACGGCGAAGTCCCGCCAGGCGTATTTTTTATCTAGCAGCGTCCCCTTGCAGGCAAGATTGCGTATGGTAGTGGCGATGAACTGCGCCTCCTTATGCTCGTCCTCGCAACGCACTCCAATTGGCTTCTCACCTTCGCCATTGGCAGACCACAGGTTCTTCACACGGCGCTGGCTGTTATGGGAAATCACGCAATTGGCCGCCTTGAGTATGCTATTGGTGGAGCGATAGTTCTGCTCCAGGAAAATAACCTTTGCACCAGGGAAATAGTTCTCAAACTGAAGAATGTTCTCCTGGTTTGCGCCACGCCAGCCATAGATGGACTGATCATCGTCACCCACAGCACAAACATTGCGCCTATCGCCAGCCAGTTTCACCACCAGTTCCAACTGCACATGGTTGGTGTCCTGGTACTCGTCTATCATGAGGAAGCGATACATATCCTGGTATGAAGCGAGCAAATCGGGACAGGTGTCCCAAAGTTCCACGGTGCGGCACAGCAGGTCGTCAAAATCCATCATATTCATGTATTTCAGGCGTTCCTGGTAGCGTGCATAAACGGAGCCGATGACAGTGGCGTTTGGCATGTTTGAATCATAGACCTGCTGTGGACTGAGCATGTTGGCCTTTGCCATGCCAATGTCCGCAAGCCATGCAGTAGGATCGATGCCGCTGTTGGCGAGACTCAATTCATTTGCGATTTCCCGAAGAAGGCCGTGCCTATACCCGTCAGTAGCCAAGGTAAAATTCTTCGTAAAGCCGATTTTATCCGCATGGCGCCTGAGTATGGAGGAGCAGATGGAGTGGAATGTGCATACCATGGGCAGTTCCTCGGGATTTACATTCGGCAATGCCGCAATACGCTCCTGCATTTCCTTCGCCGCCTTGTTGGTGAACGTGACTGCCAAAATGGAGGATGCAGGGATGCCATGCTCCAGCATGTTTCCTGTGCGCTGCACAATAACACGTGTTTTCCCAGTACCTGCGCCCGCAAGTATCAAAAGTGCGCCATCAATTGTATCGACGGCCTCCTGCTGCTGTGGATTAAGTTTGAAACTCATTTGTCCTTGGTCACATTCTTCATTGCATCGGTGAGCATTTCAAGTGCCTTCTTCCGAGGCGTGTCCTTGGGTATGAAAAAAGGCTCACCGAACAGAATCTCCACCTTGGAGAAGGGGCGCGGTATCTGCAAACGATCCCAACTTTTCAACTGCCAATAGGAGGCGCAGTTTACCGACAATGGCACAATCGGAATGCCATGTTTCATTGCAAGCACACTTGCCCCTGAATGAGGTTCATATCTGGGGCCTCTAGGACCGTCCAAAGTGATTATTGGCGACAGCCCCCGCCCAATAGCATCTGACAACTCATGCAAGGCATGCAAGGCACCTTTGGATGACGAGCCACGTACAGGTTCAACCCCAAATTCCCTGACAATCCCAGTTATGTACTCGCCATCTCTGGAATTGCTGATTAGCGTGGTAACATACTTGGATAGTTTACTTGGCAACAGTATTGGCAGTGAAATAAACCTGTTATGCCACACTGCGAAAATGACCACTTCTTTCCCTTCAAGATATGCCTCGGAATTGACGCAGCGCAGCCTTATCGTCTTGGCATATATCCGCAATATCCAGGCAAGCAGCCATAGCAGTGGCCTTGGTATATGTTTAATTTTCTTAAACGAGAACAATCTCATTTTACTATCTTTTTAAGATAAATTATACTATCACCTAGTTTCATAAAGCCAACCTTGTCCAAAAATTGTCGTAATTGAAGGTTATCGGTGCTTACATCGATGTATGGGCCATTGTCGTTTATATGGTAACGTGCATCCGCTGTCTTTATGGCATAAAGCAAGTGGGAAACCTGCTCGGATGTAAATTGCGTTGAAGGCATGGCATTCATGACTGCCAGAAGCACATACGCATCACCCTGTGTTGGGGACCATTCAATTGCCTTCATGATGGCATTTTTTGCCTCGGCATCTTGTTTTAGTGCGTAGAGTGCCTGCGCCCTTCGTATGTGAAAGCCTGTTCTATGGGGGCTTCTTTTAACCAGCAAATCAGCCGCCTGCAAGCACAACTGCCACTTTTTTACATAACTTGCATCGCTCCATTCACTTGTGTATAA
>JAFSTJ010000254.1 GCA_017450525.1 Victivallales bacterium
CTTGTCCTTGTCAATGGGGTACTCCACGTATGCCGTGACGTTTCCCTTCAGGGGCGTAAAGGTCAAAATCATGTTCTTCGAGGCATCGTACTTTATGCTGGCCTGTACCACTTCAGCCTTTAGCGGCTTCACATTGACCTTGCCCTTGCCACCCTTCGGTGGCTTCGCATTCTTTGCCTTGAACTTGGGCATCAACTCATTGTTCATATTCGCTGGCAAAGGAAGGAAATTAGAGGGGAACACTATCTTGAAGGTGCAAGGCATTGACGCGTTCCTGGGTCTGAATTCAATGCTTGCGTTCTTGAACTTCATGCTCGCCTTGTTATTCATCATGATGAGAGGTAGCTTTGCCTTGGGTACGGCTTGCTTCTGATGTTCCAAGTAGTCGGTGCTTCTTACAATGCCCAGCATGCTGAAATCATAGCTTCCATCCGAGATAAGTATTCCGTCCACCGCGTTCTGCATCACATGCTTCCCCATGTCGTGCAGTTCAGTCTGTATCGCCAATGCCTTGTCAGGCTCCTGTAGAGCCGCTATCTGCTTGCCAAGATCCCGTTCAAACAGGCCATTCAAGGACAAGGTTTCCAGAATGTCCAAGTCATATTCGCCGAATACATCGTCACCGCCGAAATTCACCACCATGTCATGCCCAGGTCCCACAGGCACCTTCGAAGAGCGCGTCTCGCCTTGCTTGCCAGGCACTGGACGCAACTTCAGACTCGCCTGCATCGGGAATGGCACAAACACATCCTGAAATACACCCAGCGACTTGGGCTGCACAATAATCTCACGCCTGATAAAACCAGTCTTTCGCAAAGTCGCCTTGCATTCGCAGTCATTGTGATTGTAAACAACAACGTATGCGGGTTTCCACAATATGCGGTTTATCAGCCTTCCCAGCAAGAAAGTGTAAAGAGCAGAGGCTAATACCAATACAATCAGTATGTACACAGTCTTCTGCATCGGGGTCATGTAGCGGAATTTCCGCATGCGCAAGAAACCGTGCCACAAGTCCGTCACCAAACCACTCAATCTGCCTGGCCCGCCGTAAACTGGACGCGGAAAACCTTCCACAGCTGGCAGTTCCTTCCACTTCAATGCAATCTCATCGCCCGACGAAACCTCCACATCTGGAGTTGCAGGAATATCGAACACCATGTTCAGAGGCTGCCAGATTCCATTGTAGAATATCAGGTCCAGAGGTACAAAATTCCCCTCCGCAATCTGCTTGCCCAATTCACCCAAGGTGATTGGCAAACCCTCGTTGGGATACCCGTCCTTGTAAACCAGGGCGCAATCAGCATCGCTTGCCTGGGGCGCAGTATCAAGTGCACCGCATACACATGAGCACTCCTCGCCAGGCGCACCTGCTACACAGGCCCTGCCACAAACTTTGCATTTGAACAATATCGCCATTAATCTCCTGAAATTACATAACTACATCAAAACGCGGAAATGTAACATAATAACGCGCTTTTGCAAATTAAAATTTTGGGGTAGCCAGCGCGTCCCGCGCTGGAAAGCGCTGCCTGGCAATTTGCGACAAGCAGTCCATGGTAATTGTGTAGTGGTTCTCCAGCGCGGGACGCGCTGGCTACCTCCTCTCCAGCGCGGGACGCGCTGGCTACCTCCATCTGCGCTTATTTCACTTCAATTGTCTTTGTGGCAACTTTGCCTGACGCCAGGCAGCGAATAGTCAACGTGGCTTTGCCAGTGGGCATATTGACGGCAACGGTGTCA
>JAFSTJ010000255.1 GCA_017450525.1 Victivallales bacterium
CCATACGGGCATTTCTGCTTGCATTGCCCGCAGTTGATGCAGTCCTTGATCTTTTCGACTTTTGCACGCCATTCAGGTGTCAGATGGAACGCCACTGGTCCTCGGCGCAAAAGCAAGCTGATTCTCGCGCAATTTCCAATATCGATCTTGGCGGGGCAGCCCTTCATACAGTAGCCGCATCCGCGACAGAATTCCCCGCCCAATTCCTTTTTATCAGCCTCTATGCGCTCATGCATTTCCTGCGTCATATCTGGAGCTTTGTCCATGAAGCGCAGGAATTCATCCAATTCCCACTGGTGCTGTATTCCCCATATCGGCAACAGATTCGAATACTGCGCCATAAATGCAGCGGCTGTCTCCGAACTGGTGATAAGCCCTCCCGACAGGCCCTTCATGGCGATTATGCCAACATCCGCAGACGCTGCCAATCCTGGCAATTCCAATTCCTCATCAGTTGATAAATATGACAGAGGGAACTGCAAAGTGTCATACAACCCCGAGGCGATTGCTTCCTTCGCCAGCGCCAGACGGTGGTTGGTAATGCCTATAAAACGAATCTGCCCCTTCTTCTGCGCTTCAAGAGCCGCATCATAAAGGCCGTCCTCTCCACCTGGCCTGGGCACAAAAGGCGGATTGTGGAACTGATAGACGTCAATGTAATCTGTTTTCAGGAGACGCAGGCTGGTCTCAAGGTCGCGGCGCAATTCATCGCCTGTCTTGGCGAAGGTCTTGGTGGCAATGTACAACTTGTCCCTGACATTGGACAACGCCTTGCCAACTTTCTCCTCACTGTCGGTATAGTAGCGGGCCGTGTCAAAGTAATCAATGCCCCCATCGAAGGCATTGCGCAGGATTTTGACTGCCTCGTCTTCGGCAGTGCGCTGTATCGGCAATGCACCAAAGGCCTGCGCCGCAACGTTCAAGCCTGTACGCCCCAACCTTATCCTTCGCATCTCTGATAACGCTCCATTGTTAATTGATCCACAGATTGGCGCAGATTTCCACAGATTTCCTCTGTGTTAATCTGCGCCAATCTGTGGATCAAAATTGGATTATGCCTTGGTTATGGCAAACTTGGCGGTAACGCCGTTCATCTCCACGTCATTCATGTCAGGTGCCTGTCCCTGCTCGATGGAGAGAGCCAGTGTCTCGTTTGCGATATACTGGCCTTGTGCCTCAATTGCCTGCTTGACTTCAGCTGGCCCGTCATAGACGATGCGTATGCGGTCAGTCACCTCGAACTTCAGTTCCTTTCTCAGGTTCTGGAGCCTGCTGACGATTTCCCTGGCCCATCCTTCCTGGATAAGCGCATCATTCAGGCGCGTGTCAAGAGCCACGGTGATGTCGCCCTCGTTTGCCACTGTCATGCCTTCCTTTTCAGTGCGCTGCACCAGCACGTCCTCTTCGATGATGCTGAATTCGCCCAGTTGCAATGCCTTGCCCTGGCGCAATTCGTTGATCTCGGCACTGCCAAGAGCATTCACCAAAGGTATGATCTGCTTCATCTTGGGGCCCAGTTTCGGTCCAAGACGCTTCAAGTTTGGCTTTGCGCTCAAGGTAACCAGCGCTTCCTCGTCCGCCTGTATCTCAATGTCCTTAACATTCAGTTCCTCGGCGATAACGGAGGCCATGGACAGCAAGTCCTCCCTTACGGATGCATCTGCGGAAACCAGCACAGCACGCGCCAATGGCTGGCGCACTTTCAGCACTGCCTGCGTGCGCAGGAAACGTCCCAGCGACACGGCGGACATTGTCCTCTCCATCCTTGTGTTGAGTGCCTTGTCCAGCAAAGACTCATCCACGGCTGGATAATCGCAGAAATGCACTGATTCAGGCATATTCTCCGTGCGCAGATTGCGGTAGATGGTCTCCGTCAAGAACGGAATAAACGGTGCTGCCACCTGGCAGAATGTGACCAGCACGAAATGCAGCGTCTGGTATGCCTCGTACTTGTCGCCGTCATTGTCGCTCTTCCAGAAGCGGCGACGTGAACGGCGTATGTACCAGTTTGTAAGTTCATCCAGGAACGAGGTGAAGCGATTGGCGGCCTTCTGCAGGTCGTATCCATCCATTGCCTCGCGTATGTCGCCGATGGTTGCCATAAGACGGGACACCACCCAGCGGTCCAGCAGGTTGGCTGGATTCTTGGGAGCAGAGGCGTCCTTTGGCCTCCATCCATCGATGCGGGCGTATGTCACAAAGAAGCAATGTGCATTCCAGAGTGGGATGATGACCGTGCGCATAACCTCGCGCACTGCCGCCTCGCTGAAGCGCAAATCCTCCGCCCTCACCACAGGCGAGCCCAGCATGCACAGGCGCACTGCATCGGCGCCGTACTGGTTGATGATTTCAACTGGGTCTGGATAATTCTTAAGGCGCTTGGACA
>JAFSTJ010000256.1 GCA_017450525.1 Victivallales bacterium
ACTTGCCGAAAAGCTCATAGTATTCCAGACGAACACACTGTATCATGGCGACCATGCCTTCGAAGCATATCACCAGTGCATTGCCAAAAATGATGACAATCAGCGACCACAATCTGCCGCCTGGGACATTGTTCATAAGCCCGACAATACTGTAAACAGCCAAGCAAAGTGCCGCATGGCTTATGGCAAAGGCTCCCACACGAACGAATGACACGGTCCCGCTCAAGTAGCCTGTGAAGGTCTCCATCAATTCTATCAACGCCTCCAGGATGATATTGAGGAAGCTCTCCTTCTCGTGATGCAATCTAAAAACATAATGTGCAAGAATGCCCTTAAAAAACAGCAAAACCAAAGGCAGAACTATCAATACAATGCCTACGACAGGAATGGTCTTTTTCACCAGGAACCACAATCCAGTGCCCAGCACCATCCAGAAGAAGAGCAGCCCCAGCAACCCGAATCTGTCGAAAATGCCATCGAAGAAGCGCTTTGCCCTAAAGTGATTGATGATGTTGATGATGATTGCCACACTTGAGAATATGACGCCCACACCCACCGCAGTGGCAAGCAGTTTGCCAATATCGTCCTGCTTCAATGGGCTAAGCCAAAGAGGCTTAAGGAAATTGTGGTTTTCATATCCGAATACAGAGCCATAACAGAATCCGAACAGAGTGGCGCACAGCCCGCATGCAATCAGCAGGGGACCAGCCTCGCGGAAACTTTCGGCAATCTTATGTTTTGTACGGCACATATAAAGCCCTGCAAGTGCCAAAACAAGCCCCTGCCCCACATCTCCGAACATGAAGCCAAACAGTATCACGAAAGTCAATGCCACGAATACGCTTGGATCCAGTTCCGTGTATTGAGGCATTCCGAAGTTGCTGATGAGTGCCTGGAATGGGCGCAATATCGAGCCGCCGCTAAACTTTACTGGGACGCTCTCCTTGCCCTCCAGCACATTAGCATCATCTTCTGGACGTATCACCTCAACCACACCTGTTCCACCAGTGGTGGTGTTAACAATCTGGCGTATTTCCTCCACCTCCGTGGAAGGCGCCCATCCTGAAATGCAATACACATTTGCAATAAAGCCAAAATGCTTCTGAGCCTCCTGGACCGCCTGGTGGCACTTCAGGTTATGCTGGATTGAACGGACCACAGGACCATATTCCTCAGCCAATTCCAGCACGTTCATCTTGCATTCCTCCAGTTTGGCGCGAAGTTCATCCAACTGGCTGCTGAGGTTTGCCACCGCATCTTGAGCCGTGCCTTCCACTTCCTCTGGCGGTTTTGCCTCGGTAAAGCCATACTTGTCCAATTCATCCTTTACTGCAAATCTGTCCTTGTTGGAGGAAAGCACCAGAATGTTGCTCGCATCACCGTCAGCCTGTACGATGATTGCGCTTTCCCCCAGCGTAAGCATGGCACGGGCAACGGCGGTCGGTTCCATACGGCCAGTCACCATGTAGAAATGAGACAGGTTCCTCAATGCCTCTATTGGCACGTTCTGCAATGGGAATGAAGCAATTGCGCTGCGTTCCTTGTCCGTAACGCCTGCTGCCTTCAGTTCCTTTTCAATCTCCGCCTCCTGGCTGCCATATTTCTTTGCGATGCGGTTGAGAAGTGCGCTCATGTCGTCCATGGACATGTCATCGCCCGCTTCTTCTGGGACCTCCGTATTATTGTCCAGATCAATGCCTAGGCCTTCCACAAGCCGTGCACAGAGACTGTTCAGTTTTTCAATCTGGGCATTGTCCGCAGGCGCCTCCGCCTCTTTGAGCAAGCGTCCGCTGGACTGGCTTACCGCATCTATGAGATGCATTTTTCCCATCTGCCCCAGCAGGCGTGTGGTCTCGGTTACATACTTGCTCAGGACAAGTATGTTCAATTTTGACATTTCTACAGGCCGAAACATGTCTTCTCCATTTGGCTGCCAGGCGCAATGCTAACTTACGCCCAGCATAATGTCAAGGATATTCTGTGAAGGTATCCCGAAATAGATGCCTTCGTAAAGCCGTCCCAGATTAAGCGTTTCAAAGAGTACCAGGAACGGATATGCTGCAATACAGAGCTTTGGATTCTCGATTGCAAGGAAAGAATGGTGCACTTCTTGATAGAAATGCTCCCAAAGTGCATTCTCCACCAGATGCAGGTCGTTGCCCACATTCGCAAGCACGCGGGCGTATTTTCCATGCAGTGCGGAGCGTATTTCAGGCAAGGTGCCTTTCTTTGCCAGTTCCACCAGCTTCTCTCTGCTGTAAAGAGAACCGTGCTCAAGCCAGAGACGGGACATGGCGGCAGGCTCGAATGAGTAGGTCAGCGCATTGCGCATCAATGACGCCAGGTTGATTATGTCAATCTCTATCCCCAGCAGGCGGCAGGCTTCTTGTCCGATGACAGACCTTATGCCTCGGGCTGTTTCCCAGAGCAAATTATAATAAGCGTGGTCCACCTCGCTGTCTGCCAGCATCAAATCCCCATCATTCTCCAGATTCTCAACTATGACAAGCAAGGCCTTACCATCAAATGACTTGTATGGAGGGATGCATTGAAGGAATGCCTTGCGGTCTCTGGCATTTTCAATGGCATTTGCATCGAATCTCGGCATGTTATGAACCGTATGGAAGGACATGTCCCCTGCCTCGCGCTCGCCGCGTGAATAGCGCCAATGCAATGCCAGCTTTACATTGTAAAAATATGAACGTGCCTGAAGTGCATGGTAGAAAGCTGCCTCATGGGAAGGAAGCAGCCGTGCCACCTTTTCAAGACGTTCTGCCTCCCTGCTGTAGATGAAGTCATGGAAGTCAGCCCTGCTCTTGCAGTCAATTCCCACGCTTTTGAGGTTCCGCAGCAACAATTCCTCCGTAGTGCTGCGCGCCAGTTTCTCCAGCGTCTCACCTTTTATTGCATTTGCCACAATGCCGTGTAGCCTGGCAACCACAAAATCAAGGCTTGCCTGTATTTCCGGAATCATATTCCAATCAATCCACTTCGGGATAAAGAAGCAAATCAGTTACTTCCTGGCATCGTGCGGCAAAACGCCTGTCAAACGCAAGGAGTTGGTCCTTCATATTGGCATCCCCTTTTTCGAGAGCCTCCTTCTCCTCGACACGGGCCTTCTCCAAGCTGGAGTTGATAAACTCATCCGCCTCTGAGGAGAGTTTCTTCTGCGCTTCAGCAAGCAGGACATTCGCCTGGCGACGTGCCTCGCTGCGCAAAGCGTCCGCCTCGGCATTGGCCTTCTCGACCAATTCGTCCGCCTCGGCCTCCGCAGCCATCATGCGCTTAAGGATGTCATCCATTGTCACTCCTCGCTTCTGATGACCTCAATTACCTCTTCAGCATCTTTGGCGGCGAGGAGCCTCTCCTTGAAATCGGGTATAGATAGCAGGCGGCTCACCTCGGACAGCAACTCGACGTGAAGTGCAGGACGTGTCTTTTCGCATAATATCATGACAACCAGCTGCACAAGCTCGCCATCCAGGGCATCGTATTCAATGCCTTCCTTGCTGATGCCAATGGCGACAATTGCGTCCTTGATGCCTTCCAGCTTGCCATGTGGCAAGGCAATCCCCTCGGAAATGCCAGTGCTCATCTTGGCCTCCCGCTCCATAAGCGCGGCAACGGCGGCCCTTCTGTCAGGCACAAGCCCCTCACGTACGAACATCTGCACCATCTCCTCAAAAAGCTCTTCCTTGCATGAGGAGGCCAGATTGCAGTTGACCAATCCGGCAGACAACATTTCAGAAACTAGCATGGCTTGCACCTGAATATTATTCAATGTATAACGTGGATGTTGAAGCATCCTAAAATTGCTCATACTATAATCTGCATTCCCCTAAAAACAAACTGACAACGCAAATGTACGCAGCCCAAGACCGCAAATACGTAATCAGTCACTTTTCCCTGTGTTTCCACATGCCGATGGCGTCCATGTGAGTGCCGAAGCGGCACTCACTCAAGATGAGCAACTTGAGTGTTTTCGTCAGTTGGACATCCGCACAGGTTGGCCAACCTGTGCGATGTTACCTGGTGCGTTGCCTTAAAGTTCACCAGTCAGCATTCGCAGTGGATTTTCCCGCAAGACAAGTTCCGTTACAAGGTCACTTGGAATGCCTTGGGCCACGAGCATCGGCATAATGTCAGCAAAAATATGCCTATATCCTGCCCCGCCATGCTTCATAAGCAAGCATTTAAGACAGATGTCATTGGTGAGCAGCAACTGTTTTTCATAGCCGTTCTTGATAATCCATGCGGCAAGTTCCACGCGTTCCACGTCAGAAATAAAACGTCCAGCCGCAAAGCCGCCTGGGGCTGGAGTAAACTCCTTGCCAAAATTGTCCAGTTCAACATAGACGCCCAATTTCAACAGAGAAAGGATATAGTCGCGGTTTGGTTCCACATCGGAATGGCAGATGACGATGCGCGAAGGAGCGACGCCATTACGCGTCAGTATTTCCGTTGCCTCCAGGCCATTTGTGCACCATGGGTAGATGTGGACTTGCACGGCAAGGCCGCTTGCAAGCTGCGCTTTTGCAGCCGCGAGCAGCGCCTTGCGCTCGCTGGGCAGAAGCACCTTGCTAGTGCCTATCTCCCCTATGATGCCAGCACAGATACCCTCGCATACACCATCCCTGCAATCGTGGAGTATCGCCTCTGCTGCGTCTTCCTCGCTCATATTGAGGAAGGCTTCATCGTGCGTATCGCCAGTATAATATCCGCAGCCCATGACGATATTCATTCCCGTATCCTGTGCCAACTTGCGAAGCAACCTGGCATCACAGCCAATCTGCGCTGTAGTGCAATCGACGATTGTATCGCATCCAAGGCGTTTCAATTCAGCGCATTCGGCAATGGCCCCCGCATAATCATCAACTGCAAGATTGTCACGCATGGAATACGGATCCTGCATAAGCGCAGGCCTGTCGTCAGGGCTAAGTGCCCTCTCAAGTGCGCCAGGAGCCGCCTGATTGCTCAAATCTATGAAAAGATGCTCATGTGAAAGCACCATGCCGCAGGAAGCCGCAGAAACAGCCCCTGTCACAGTCTGGATTGTATGTTCGTTCATAGTGTTCTATCTTCCAATGCACTTTGCACGATAATCTCAGTAATTATTGCAGCAGCAGTCAATGGCCATGTTTTCCAGGCACCAGCGTATTTGAGTACAATAAAACTCTTACGCCATGATAAATCCAATTATCAGATATGCAATCGATGCCACAGCAGCGCAAACAAACGCGTATGGCAGCTGTGTCTTGACGTGGTCTATGTGGTCTGCAGCCGCGCCAGCGGAGGATAGCACCGTGGTTTCAGACAGCGGTGAGCAGTGGTCTCCGAACACGCCACCACCAGCAACAGCCGCGAAGCAGGCCATAACAAGCGGCGTGACCTGACCATTCGTGTAGTTGAAAGCAAGCGGCAATGCTATAGGCATGCAGATGGCGAATGTGCCCCAGGAGGTGCCTGTTGCAAAGGCCATAATGGCGGCTATGATGAAAATCACAAATGGCAGCAGATGTGGCGAGAGGAAGTGTTGCGTAAGCGATACGATGTAGTTTGCAGTGCCCATGGTCTTGCTCAAAGAATTTACTGAATAGGCGAGTGCCAACAGTATTACTACTGGCACTGCACCCTTGACACCCTCGGTGGCAGTGTTGATGACTTCCTTGAGCGGGATGCCTTGTATCCAAAGGCTGACAGTCATGAACAGCACTACACCAAGAAATGCCTCCATAGTCTTGGCAGAATGCAGTTTGATATAGGTGCCGACTGCAATGGCTACAATCATTATGACAGGCAGGATAAAGTTAAGGAATACACGGGTTTTTATTTTTTCGTGCTGCGCCATCTCTGTCAGTTCCTTGCCGATAATGGGTTCGGCTCCGTCACGCTGAACTTTGCCTTCCTCAATGGCGCGTTTTTCAGCTACCTTCATAGGCCCGAAGTCCTTGATTAAACCACTGCCTATCAAGAAGACAAAGAACACGGCAAATAGGGCATAGAAGTTGAATGGAATTGCGTGCACAAACAGGCTCATGGCCTGCTCCTGAGTGGCAATGCATCCAACGCCGACTGCCAATCCGCTAAGATATGCAGCCCATCCTGTTATGGGAACCAATACGGACACTGGCGCGGAGGTGGAATCGGCAATATAGGACAATTTCTCGCGGCTGACTTTCGCGTTGTCGGAAATGCGTCGCATGACAGTGCCCACGAACAAAGGTGAGAACGAATCGCTGAAATATACGAAGAGTCCAAGCAGCCAAGATATGAGCTGGACCCCCTTGCGGCTCAATTTGCAGTCATGCACCTTCTGCGAAAGCCCCTGGATGGCGCCTGACTTCTGGAAGTAGGCAACCAATATGCTGATGAACACGTTCAGCATCATCACCCAGGCGAAGCCCGTGGTGCCCATGCTGTTCTTGAGCAACGTGGGCAGCCCCATCAGGCCCTGCCGCGCCAGCAATGTGCCAGCGGCACATGCCACCATCAGCGAGATGATGGTGTTGCGCGTGACAAAGCACAGCACGACT
>JAFSTJ010000257.1 GCA_017450525.1 Victivallales bacterium
CAGGCTGCCTGGTTGCTGGGTTCAGCAATGGAGCTGGCTTCTTGGTCATAGCCGAGCGCACATTGAACCATGCCTTTGGCATTTCGTCTTCGGTGAGATACACTTTGTAGGGGATTTCCTTGCTGTTGTTGAGGATGTTCATTTTGTCTCCTGTTTTGTTGTTTAGGGTTCCTAATTTTAGGTAAAAAACAAAAAATCAAAAAAAAGTCCGCCAAATTTTGCTTTTGCCACGTCTGGCGGACTTTCGGGAAAAAAGAAGGCGGATAAGTGCTTTTGCCTTTATCCGCCTCGTCCAGAAAACCTATCTGTTATTCACACACAGACAAGCCAGCCGTGGCGGAAAGTCGCCACCACCAATAAAAAGCCCTGTATGTGTTAGTGTCGTTTTTCATAACGCGGCATAAATTACTTATGTCTCGAATTTTTGCAAATCGCTTGTTCGCGATTTTTTATTTTCCTACTGAAATTTGCCAAATCGATGGCTTCAATTAAAAACCTCAACCAGCGAATGAAGCAATCCATTTGGCGACTTGGTCTGCAGGATTTTCCGCCAGAGAGAAGGCGGTGACTGCGGCGATGTGCCTGCATCCCAATGCCCTCAGACCAGGCAAGTGGTTCAGTTTGATGCCGCCCATGACTGAAAATGGTACCTTCACATCTGGTATCAGGTTTGCCAATGTTTCAGTGCCAAGGGCATTCATTGGCAGGGACTTTGTGCCAGTTGGATAGATGGGGCCGATGTTCAGGTATGAGCAGCCGTCCTGCTGTGCCTTCAGCAGTTCTTCCCTGTTGTGGGTGGATACGCCCAGCAGCATCTGCGGTGCTATGCGCCTGGCCTCGGCGCAGGGCAGGTCATCCTGCCCCAGGTGCACGCCGTCCGCCCCAGCGATCATTGCGGCGTCCAGCCTGTCGTCCGCAATCAAAAGGGCACCATACTCGTCGGTGATGGTGCGTGCTTGTTTCAGCAGTTCCAGGTATTCGCAGTCCGACATTGTTTTTTCGCGCATCTGCACAAGCCTTGCGCCGCCTTCCATTACGCCACGCAATATCTCCAGTGGGGAGCGTCCACCGCAGAAGTCAGTTGTTATTACGGGATATACAGAACATTTTTTGAATGCCTCAAGACGTTCTGCTTCAGTTGTGTATTTCATTTGTTATTTCCTCTTTTCTTGCGCACTCGACATCAATCCAGGTGCAGTAGCCTTATGGCGTTTTCACGGGCGACTTTCTGGAACACTGTTTCGGAGATTTCCTTGTTGTTGCGGAGTTCCAGGAGGAAGTCCACCAGCGGGGTAGGCGTGGTGGGGGCGCAGATGTCCGTGCCGAACATGAGCCTGTCCTGGAATTCATTGAGGAATTGGATTGCATATTCCTTGTCTCTGGTGAGTGCGTTGCATCCGCTGCCTGCGGAAAGGTCGCCGTACAGGTTGGGGTATTTGCGCATGAGGCGTGGTATTGCGCCTTCGATGACTTTGCCCTTGGGGTAGCCATAGCGGTCCGCCAGTTTGTAGTCCGAACTGATTTCGCACCAGAATGTCTGGCTATGACCGAAGAATTTCAGGTTGGGGAAGCGTTGCATGGAGATTTCCAGGCCAGGCAGTTTTGCTTCGTCCACCAGCCCATAGAGGCCGCCTTCCTTTGGCGCCAGGTGGAATGTCAGTGGCATGTCATTGACTTCTGCCGCATGGAAGAGGTTCTGCACACGCGGGTCCAGAATGGACAGGTTTGCGGTAACCTCGCCGATGCCTTTGCATCCCTTTGACTTGTAGTATGCCAGGACTTTGTCCAGTGGTGAGTATGGATTATTATAGAGCGCCCTTGGGTCCAGGTTGCAGAATGGAATGAAACGTCCAGGGAATTTCTCCGCGATGTACATGATTTCCTCGTTGCATTGAGGCGTGATGACGTTTTCCACGGTGCAGACTGGCAGAAGCACGCCTTTCTCAATGCCGACGGCGTCATAGCGCTTGATAAGAGTCTCGGGCGTGGAGATATAGTCGGTGTTGGTGTCTGGACGTGGGCATGTGTGCCAGAGATAACTATGGCAGTGGATGTCAATGAACATGATTTTTCTCCTTTGAGGTTAGTGCAAAACTATTGGCATAGCATGCCTTTTCCGCTGGCTTTCGCCAGCGGCACCCGACAGTTTGCTGCTTGGCGCGATATTTTTGCAATTACCTCTTTTTTATGTGTGCATTCAGATTGTTATTCAAAAAGTTCCTTGATGCTCTTGGTGTAGTAGTCGTACTTGTGGGGGTAGTA
>JAFSTJ010000258.1 GCA_017450525.1 Victivallales bacterium
CTTCAGGTTCCGACTATAGTTCGGGAAACGCTGGCCTGTGGGCAATGGCTGAACATGGACGGCAAGCTGGCTGTGCGCTGTTTCAATGGTACGCTTTTGCTGAACCGTCCCGACCGCCCGCAGATTACAATAAAGAAACCTGCCGCCGCCCTCACCGAGCGTAGCGGAGGCCAGAACTATGCGGAGGAAATCTGCGCGGGCGCTTGCTTTGAGCGTGGCTTCCCGCGTATGTATGAGAAGGGCGATGTGCTGTTTGACATTGCCTGCGCGGTGCGTGTCGGCATTGATGCCAGCGAGACTGCCGCCTGGTGCAAGGAACAGCCGCAATGCGAAATACAGTGCGGCAAGCCAGAAGCACTGCGCCAGGCTGTTGTGCGCGGTGTGGATGGCTGTGTTTACGCCGTATGCTTCAACATCGACGAAGAGCCGTTGGAAGTCAGCGTGAACGGGCAGAACGCGAAATTGGAGCCTGGGGCAAGCCACATCTTCAAATGCTGATTGTGTGCGCGGCCATGAGCCGCATATCAGGACGTGGGATTTCCTGACGCGTCTGGATATGCAGGGCGGAGGGCTTTTGGCATTCACGCGTCTTGACGCGCGGCTCATGGCCGCGCGGATAAACGTCCCGTACGCAAAATAGGAATTATGACAATTTCACATACATCAAATTGCAAAAACGGGGAAATGGGCTAAATTATGCCAAAATTTTGAATCTAGGAGCAAAGTGCTCGCATATCTTATTAGGAGAAAGGAATGTACGCAATCATCAAGACAAGTGGCAAGCAGTACAAGGTTGAGGTTGGTTCAGTTATCGAAGTCAACCGCATCAAGGCTGATGCCGATTCTACAGTTGAGTTGGAGGACAGTGTTCTGCTGGTCAGTGACGGAGACAAGCTTACAGTTGGTTCACCAGTGGTAAAGGGCGCGAAAGTTGTCCTCAAGGTCGTTGAGCATTTCCGCGGCAAGAAGTTGATCGCCTTCAAGATGAAGAGGCGCAAGAGGTACAGGCTGACCAAGGGCCATCGCCAGGAATTGACCAAAGTTGAAGTCAAGGAAATCATCCTTTGATTATATTTGACAAGATGCCCAATTTGAAGGGCGAAATTGACTCTTAGCATAAGCGGGCAGGTTTTTAATCTGCCCGCTTTTTTATTATTAGGAAAGAGACTAATGCAAAACGCACTGGATATTTTACGCGAAAGGGGCTTCCTCTATCAGTTTACGGATGAGGAGGCAATGAGGAAAAGGCTAGGGGAGGGACCTGCTCGCTTCTACACAGGTTTTGATCCCACTGGCTCGAGTCTGCATATTGGACACTTGCTGCCAGTCATGGCTATGCGCTGGCTGCAGAAATGCGGTCATCTGCCGATTGTACTGGTAGGCGGCGGCACAGCCATGATTGGAGATCCTTCTGGCAAGACTGAGGCGCGTCCAATCAGCACTGTTGAAACCATTGACTACAATGTGAAATGCCTTCAGGCGCAATTGAGCCGTTTCCTGGACTTCGGCGAAGGAAGGGCTATCATGGTCAATAATGCGGACTGGCTGCGGGACAGGAATCTGATTGAATTCCTGCGGGACATTGGCAGCCTGTTCAGCGTGCCAAGGATGCTCACTGCTGAATCCGTGAAGTTGCGTCTTGAAACAGGCCTCAGTTTTCTGGAATTCAGTTATCCTCTGCTTCAGGCATTTGACTTCATGCACCTGCACCAGCATTATAACTGCGAATTCGAGTTTGGTGGGCAGGATCAGTGGGGCAACATAATTGCAGGCGTGGAACTGGTCAGGCGCAAGCTGGGCGATGAGGTTCACGGCGCCACGTATCCGCTGCTGCTGAAGAGCGACGGCACCAAGTTTGGCAAGACGGCGGGCGGCGCTGTCTGGCTTGATGCGGAACGCACATCGCCATATGACTATTACCAGTTCTGGCGCAATTCCAATGACGAGGATGTGCGCAAACTGCTGGGCTTCTTCACAGCTTTGCCAATGGACGAAGTGCGTCATCTTACCGAGGAAGGCTGCAATATCAACCGTGCCAAGGAAATCCTGGCATACGAGGCGACTGCGCTGGCACATGGCCACGATGTGGCAATCAAGGCATTCATGGCGGCTGGCAGGGAGTTCGGCTTTGCCGATCCCGATTTCAAGGTGGAGACCACAAGCCGCATTATCGAGAGCAAGGGCATTGACGTCAATGAGGACATTCCTACGCTAGAATTAACCGAGGCGGATCTTGGCGAGGGCATGGGGCTGTTGACGCTGTTCGTCAAGGCGGGGCTTGCTGCTTCCAACGGTGAGGCGCGCCGTCTTGTACAGGGCGGCGGCTGCTACATCAATGATGAAAAGGTGTCCGACATAAAGAAGGTCATCACCAAGGATGACTTTGTTGCTGGACCATTGACGTTGCGGGCTGGCAAGAAGAACCGCAAGCGCATCAAGTTGAACTAAAGGAGAAGGCGTCTGATGAAGATACATCCAAATGCAATTATAGCACCAGGGGCAAAGATTGGCGCTGACGTGGAGATTGCGCCATTTGCCGTGATTGACGAAAACGTGACCATTTGTGATGGCTGCAAAATCGGGCCTCACGCTTATATCACTGGAAATACCACGCTTGGCAAGGGCACGCAGGTCCATGCTGGTGCGGTCATAGGCGATGCGCCCCAGGATTTGCATTATGGCGGCGAGCCAAGTTACGTTGACATTGGAGAAAATTGTGTTATCAGGGAATATGTTACAATTCATCGGGGCACCGAGGAAGGCAGCCATACAGTGGTTGGCAACAATGTGATGCTGATGGCATTCTCGCATCTTGGGCACAATTGCCAGATTGGCGATGACGTGGTGGTGGCAAATGCCACGCTGCTGGCGGGCCGCGTTGAAGTGGGCAAGCACGCATTCATCAGCGCGAATGTGATGGTGCACCAGTTTGTGCGTATTGGGCGCCTGGCAATGGTCGGCGGCGGAAACGGCATTACCCAGGATATACCGCCGTTCTGCCTGCTGCAGGACGATGCCATTCAGGGCACCAACATAGTCGGTCTGCGCCGTTCTGGCATGGAGGAAAATTCTCGCAATGCGCTTCGTGAGGCGATCAAGTTGTTCTTCTGCTACGGTGATTCACGCCAGGACGCCATTGACAAGATTCAGGCCAGCGTGGAGCAGGTGCCAGAAGTCAAAGAATTCATTGATTTCGTCATGAGCACAAAGCGTGGTATTTGCCCAGGTCGCCTTCTTCATAAAGAGGATTGATTCTCATGAAAAAGCGTTGCTTCTCATTGGTGGAACTAGTCGTGGTTGTGGTGCTGCTTGCTGCGGTTGCGGTTATATTGCTTATCTGGCTTAGTTCTGCTGCAAAGCGCCGCCAGGCGCAACTCGTGGGTTGTATGGACAATATGAAGCAACTGCAAGTCGCATTGCAGATGTATGGGGACGACAACCGCTCATATCTGCCAGATGGCAACAATGCGACTGGACTTGCCACATTGCTGCGTCTTGGATATGTGAAGGACGGCAAGCTGCTGATATGCCCGGGAACCAAGGATACGCCTGCGGATAATTGGCAGGCATTTTTGGAAGGCGAAGAACAGCATTGCAGCTACCTCTATAATGGGGGGCTGTATATGAACGACCTTACTCCCCAGAATGTCATTTTGCGGGACAAGGCAGGAAACCACCGTAAAGTGCAGCAGACTATTATGGGTGACTTCACAGTCAAGCAAGAAAAAGATTGACAGGGACCGAAGAGACGAAAGGGACTGAAGGGATTGCTCTTCAGTCCCTTTTTGTTATTTGCATATTCTTGCACTTATAGTATATTTGCGCGTCATAAAAACAATAGCAATTACTATTTGCTATGATAATTAACAGCTATCATGGGAGAGATGAAGAATGGACGGCAAATATGAATTGGATTATTTGAAGAGGCATCAGTTGCGGGAGCGCATAATAAGCTTGGGTGTCTCGTATCAGCAGGTGGCGGATTTTCTGGGGATTGGCAAGAGTACCTTGCAGAGATGGATAAACGGCAAGATTACGAATTGCAGTGCCGCATTATGGCCAAGGCTGGAGGCGTTGTTAAGCGGCAGGTTGGATGCGGAACTTTGCCTTTGCGCCAAGGAGGAGGCTGCCTCAAAGTATCTTCAGCGGAGTAAGGTCACCTCGTTGGATGGTTATGAAGCCTTGGTGGAGCAGTTTTCCCAGGCATACCATCTTTGTTGCCAGTACAATTGCCAGCAGGAGTTTCTTGAGAGGATGGAGCAATTCTTCGAGGAAGTTGCGGAGCAATTGCCTTCCATGCACTAAAGGGAAATCCTGCTCGCTGTGCGGCTGAATATTGTCCCGGTGCTTAATGTTTTTCCTCCACCGAGTCAATCATGTATGAGCCATCATTTGCCACATATATGTTGAACAGATATGTTTTCTTGCGTTGTACGCTGAATACCTCAGCTTGGAAGAAATCATTAGTGGCGCGTGTCAACTTGCGGTATTCTTTTACCTCGGCTGGGCAGAAATCATTTTCTTTGAAGATGCCCTTCATGTAGCGTCTTTTGAGGGCCATAGGGTCTCCGCCGAACAGTTTGAACAGCGTGCGTTGGTCATTTCCCTGTATTGCGGCGAGTGCAGTGTCCATGAACTCCTTGAGTTGATCATGATTATTCAGGACCTCCACTTTTGTCTCTTTTAGGCTGGCCAGAGGGTCGGTCTTGTATGAGTGCCATAAGGCGGCGGAGACAAGTGCCAGTACAAGGATTACGCCAAGCCATATTAGATTCTTCTTCATTGGATGAATACCTCCCCGTCAATTTTCATCGTATGCTTGTTCCTGGGCCTTGTTTAGGAGCCAGTACTTTTTGTCCGCCTTGATCCATCCCACGTTCTTCTCAATTTCAATGGCGCTTGTGCCAAGTCTGTCAGGTCTTTCGCTGCTGACATGCCCGTCAACCCAGCCCACAATGCAGCGCCCTCCGTGGCGGAACTGCGCATTTGGATCCATTGCATTTGCGTTCATTCCATTTACGCATTTGTCGAATGGGCGCAATCTGATTTCATAGCCGTATTCAGGATCCCAGTCATAGTAGTATGTGTCAGCGAAAAGGATTTTGCTGGATGGGCTGTCAACAGAGGTGGACAGTACATATTCCGACTTGCCGTGCCAGCCCACATTGCCGTTCATTCCATAGCCGCCGCCATAGCACCAGCCATTCTTGTTGTGGCATTCCTCAACGTACTGCCGTACGGAGGGACACAGTTTTGTCACAAAGTCATCGTTGAAATATGTGGTGATGAGTCCCTTTTCCTTAAGGTTGTATTCGCGTTCCCCACTGGCATAGCCGCCTTTGCCGTTCCAGGCAGTGCCTGAACAGCAAGTTGGCCCGTTGTTCACCACGCTCATATAATCGGCGTTTTCATCGGAATACATCGTTGCCGCCAAACCATGCGTCTTTAGGTTGTTGACGCAACTTATGCCACGGGCCTTTTCCCTCGCCTTGCTAAGCGCGGGCAATAGCATGGATGCCAATATGCCTATGATGGCTATTACAACAAGTAACTCGATCAGGGTAAACTTTCTGGACATAATGAAACCTCGCTTGTAAAACATGTCTCTTTAAGTGGATGGGACAAATGCTCGCATCCTCTTAAAATTAAATGACAGTCCAATTGGCGTTGCATGGTTTAGTGAGGACACTTATATTACGCCTGCAATATAACTTAATAATCCAAGGAAACAAAACATGACAGCAATAAACAAAAAATGGGGTGGTTGGTCGGAAGGGGAACTGCAGATACACTTTATACACACGGGCGTGGCGGAGGCAATTCTGTTCATTTTCCCCGACGGCACGACTATGCTGGACGACTGCGGTGACTATCCAGCCATTACGCGGTGGCAATATGCGGTGCCAGTGGTGCCAGGCCCGCACAGGCTGGCAGGTGACTGGGTGGCAAGGTATGTGCAAAGGGTGTTGCCGAAGGATGCACCGCGCAGGGAAGGGCGGCCTGTCATAGATTACATGTACATCAGCCATTACCATTGCGACCATTGTGGTACGCCCCATTGGCAATGCATCAAGGATGACGGGCACCGCTTGCCTGGCTGCAACCGCAGCGGCTTTGCTCTGGCGGCGGAGGAACTGTCCTTCGATACTGCCATCGACAGGGACTGGCCTGGGGACAGCGGGCGCGTCTCCCACGAACTGGAGATGTACCACCAGCATGTGCACAGCATGTACAGCGCATTGCAGGAACGTGACGGACTGAAGAACGAGGCGTTTAGGCTAGGCGAGTTGAACCAGATCAGGATGCGCCGTGCGGCTGAGAAGTATCCAGACTTCAGCATATTGAATATCATCGCCAATGGCAGGATTCTCTGCAAGGATGGTTCCATCAAGGACGTCTATGCGGAGGAGGCCAAGCGCAACCAGTTTGTGAATGAAAACGGAATGAGCACTGGCTTCATATTGAGGTATGGTGATTTTTCGTTCTATACGGGAGGCGACTTCGATGCAGAGCCAATAACTGGTCCAGATGGGGAGAAACTGAACATAGAGGACGCCTTGGCGGAGGAGTTGCCAAAGGTGAACGTGGCGAAAATCAACCATCACGGCTTCAGGAACATGACCGACAAACTGGTGGCGGCGCTGGCGGCGCGTGTATGGGTTGTTAACGTGTCCAATACAAGGGAGGTGTCGGAGGACACACTGATGCGCATTTCCAATCGCAGCAACTATGCAGGACCGCGCACCGTGTTCCCCTGCGTGTTTGCTGATTCCCGCGTCGCCCAGGCGCAGGGCAAGGATTATCTTCAGGACATTGCGCCAGAGACATTTGGCAAAGGCTGCCATGTGATAATCACGGTTCCGCCAGGCTGCAAAAACTATAGTGTGTGCTGCCTGGATGCCAGCGACGAGGAAATGAACATCAAAGGGCAATATCAATTCCATTCATGAAATACGGAAAGATAGTCCAGGCTAGATTCTTGAGGCGACCCAATCGCTTTGTGGCGTATGTGGAACTGGAAGGTAAGGAACTGCTGGTGCATGTAAAGAACACGGGGCGATGTCGTGAACTGCTGCAGCCAGGCGCAAATGTATATTTGGCCGCCTCGGAAAATCCCACACGTAAAACGCCGTATGATTTGGTCACGGTGGAGAAGATACGGCCAGGCAAAACACCTTTGCTGGTGAACATGGATGCACAGGCACCCAACGAGGTGGCGGCGGAATGGCTGCCTAAAAGCGGGCTATTTTCGCCAAATGCCATCTTTCGCAGGGAGACAAGTTGGCGCAACTCACGCTTTGACTTTTTCATACAGGATGGCGACCGCAAGGCATTTCTGGAAGTCAAGGGCGTCACATTGGAATACGACGGGCATTCCAGTTTCCCTGATGCGCCTACTGAACGCGGCATAAAACATCTGCATGAACTTATTGACTGCCAGTCGGAAGGCTATGAGGCGTACGTGCTGTTTGTGGTGCAGATGAAGGAGATGCTGGATTTCGGACCCAGCGTGGAGAATCATCCTGACTTTGCCGAGGCGCTTAGGAAAGCCGCTGCCGCTAATGTGAGAATTCTGGCGATGGACTGCATTGTGACGCCCGATACAGTCACCATTGACGCGCCTGTGCCAGTTGTCCTATAAGGGTAAATGTGATTAATGGATATCAGAGGCGATTGCAGAACTACTTGATATGCATGCCTTTTCCGCTAAGCTGTAGTCAGCGGCACCGCACAATTTGCGGTTTGCGCGTTGTAGGAAAATCACCTCATCAGATATTTTTTTTCCGGAAGAGCTCAGGTGAGAAGTGATAATGTTTTTTGAATGAGCGGAAGAAACTGGAATATGAGCCATAATGGCAGATGAATGCAATCTCCTTGCATGAGAAGTTGCTTTTCAACAGCAATGTGAAGGCCTCGTTCAGTCTTTGCTCCTCGCGATAGTCGCGTAGTGTGCGTCCTGTCTCGTTGTGGAAGGTCTTTGAAAGATGTTCGCGTGAAATGCCCATTTTGCCAGCCAGGGTGCTGGTGCTGATTGATTCGTTGAAGGCATTTTGCATCTCGTTTTGGACATCGCGTATGCGGCGGCTGTTTTTGGATAGGTGAGAGGGATTCTCATCGGTCTTGCATAGCAGATTGAGCATTTCAAACACCATTTGCGCGGCTTCCATGGGTGTCTGGAATGTGGTTGTGCCTGCGTATTTTCGATATGAAAGGAGTCTTTTCTCCAGTTCGCTGCCAATTCCGACATTGAAGTAATAGCCGTATGTGCGATTTATTTCAGCAATGATGCGAGATGATGCCTCTCCCACGAGGCTAATCCACACAAAACGCCACTTGTCTTTGGCATTGCGTGGATAATAATATGCCACGTCAGGATCGGTGGCCTGGTATAGGAAGGCTGTTCCTGGAACTAGTTCGAATTGTTTTCTGCCCACTTCCAGAATGCCTTTCCCTTCCAAGATAATAGTGATTTGCCCGCCAATGTCTATGGGGATAAGAGAGGTCGAACACTGGGGCATATAGTAGCCTTTCTCCTCCACTTCCTCCACAATCATGCCAGGATATGGTGTATGAGCCAATTGCAGTGGCTGTAAAAAGCGCACAGTCCAAAGCCGAACTTTATCCACATCTATCATTGTATTGTTCCTCCATTATTGCTTTTGTGCCATAATATGGCAACAGAAATCACAAAATGCAAATAAGAATGGAATTGTCAATAGGAAAAAGGATTTATAGTTATTGACAATTTTAACAACATTTAATTGAAATAGATTTTTGGCGATGACAGACAATTAGAGGTAAGGAAAAATGAATTTAAAAATGCAAAG
>JAFSTJ010000259.1 GCA_017450525.1 Victivallales bacterium
ACGCAAGGGTATTCGGTTGGCTCCCCCATGTTTCCATGCGCACATGAACGCCATCGGCTCATGGAAACATGGGGGAATGACCGAGACGGAAAGGTATAATTTTTGCCAGGCACTATGATTTTGCGCCAGTCGCCAGTTTCATTATTTCCTGTTCGTTGATGGAAGCCCCAGTGAGTTCGCCTGCAATCCGTCCATGGAACATTACCAGCGCCCGTTGGCATACACGGCTTATTTCACGCCCCTCGCCAGACAGCACTATGACCGCCACACCTGATTGAGCAACACTCTCAATTATGTCATATATTTCCTGCTTTGCGCCAATGTCCACGCCCTGTGTCGGATTGTCCAATATCAGCAAGCGTGGGCTTGTGCCCAGCCAGCGTGCAAGAATAACTTTCTGCTGATTGCCGCCTGACAATGTGCCGATGGTGTCGTCCTCATTACTGTATTTGATGTGCAGTTCATCCACCTTTTGGGCAAAGTCTCTATGCTGGGCATTCTTCTGCAACAGGCCAAGTCGTGCATATCTGCCAAGTGTGGCAAGGGTTGCATTGTCCCTTACGCTTAAATCTGGAATTATGGCATTTTCCTTGCGGTTGCTTGGCACGTATGCGATGCCGCGTTTCATTGCCTCGCCTGAATTCATTGCATGGTATTCCCTGCCATCCAGCAATATCTGCCCAGAATAGTCTGTAATGTCACCGAAAATGCATCGGAAAAGTTCACTATGTCCCGCGCCCAGCAAGCCAGTGACACCAAGTATCTCGCCTTCCTTCACATCGAATGACACGTCCTGAAAATCACGCCCATGCGTCAAATTGCGCACTTGAAGCAATGTCTTTCCTTGACATTCGCCTCCTGCATTCTCTTTCAATTCCAGTTTGCGGCCAACTATCAATTCAGCCAAGGTCACCGTATCAACCTCGGACATCGTGCCTTCCGCAACCTTGTTGCCATTGCGCAATACAACATAGTCAGTGCATAGGGCCTTGACTTCGTTCAGTTTGTGGGATATGAAAATAACGCCTACGCCCTGACTGCTGAGCCTGCGCACCAGTTTGAACAGAAAGTCGATTTCATGCTCTGCCAGCGAAGTGGTTGGCTCATCCATGATAAGGAGTTTTGCCTCGCACAGCAATGCCCTGCATATTTCCACAATCTGCTTGTGAGAGGCACCTAAGTCCCGCATGAAACATTGCTCGTCTATGTCAATGCCCAGCGAGGCAAGCATTTCATGCGCCCTGCCCTGCATTTCCTTGCGCTTCAGGAAGCCCAATCCATTACGTTCCTCTCTGCCAAGGAACATGTTCTCATATACTCGCAGGTCATTGACAGGATTCAGTTCCTGGTGAATAAACGCAATGCCACTGCTAATAGCCTCGCTGGGCGAACGGAAGCGTACAATCTTCCCGTCAATGACAATATTGCCCTCATCTGGCGGGAACAGCCCCCCAAAAATGTTCATCAATGTGGACTTGCCTGCCCCGTTCTCCCCCAGCAGAGCCAATATCTGCCCGCCTTCCACGGAGAAGCCCACATCATGCAATACCTCAGTTCCACCGAAAGACTTGCTTATGTGCTCAAAACTGACCTTCATATACCATAAGTGATTAGTGGACTGTGGACTGTGGACTGTGGAC
>JAFSTJ010000260.1 GCA_017450525.1 Victivallales bacterium
AGGACGGTGCTTTGCGGGTTTTCTTTGATTATGCTGAAGGATTGGAATTGAGGGATAATTCCGGAAAAAGTTTCTATCTGGCTGGTGCTGACAAAGTGTTCCATCCTGCCGACGAAGCAGTGAAGTCCACCGATTCCATTCTGCTGTCATCGAAAATGGTCGGAAATCCGCTTTATGTACGCTATGCATGGTCGGATAATCCAGAAAACATTCTGTGGAACCGTCAATTTCCTGCATCTGCATTCAGTTCAGAAGAGCCATAATACTGCATTTCGGTTTCATTTTACAGAATTAGATGGATTTGTTGCCTGAATCTGGGTTCATACATTGCATCAATCAAGCGCTGGATTTTGGCGCAGCAATAAACAAAGTCATGGAATATGTGATATTTACAAACGTGCCTTGCGTTAAAAAAGTTCACGTGGAATGAGGAAGGGAATATGTTTGCAGATGGAGCAAAACGCGCTGCTGGACATAGGCTGATTTTCGAGAACAGCCCTGAGAATTGGCAGAATGGTTTCCCTGTGGGCAATGGCATGTTTGGCGGGCTCGTCTATCAGCCAGAGGAATCAGTGGTGGAGCTTGCCTTTACGCGCCTGAATCTGTGGCGCAAGCACCTTGTGCCATGGAAACGGATGGATTTGGCAACCATTCGCAAAATATGCAAAGAGGCGCCTGAAAGCCTGGAGGAACTTTTGAACCAGGAGCACGGCAATCAGCCTGGCCCCAGTTTCAAGCCAGGCGGGCGCTTGCGCATCTGGCTTGACCAGTTCGGCGGAACACCAACCAGCAGCGTATTTGACCGTAGGCAGGAACTTGACCTGGAACATGGCGAGGTCATTGGCAGTTATGAACTTTCAGGCAAGGCAATGGAGCGTGTCACCGTCGCTGCGCAAGATTGCGATGTGATTGCCACTCATGTCAGGGACACGTATCTGCACCCTGCGCAGGTGAACACATATCTCAGTTATACCCAGCGCATCGAACTTTACAGGCTCTATGACCCTGATGCCGAACTTATCAATCTGGGCGTCACTGAAGAAGGCATTGCATACATCATATTCGGCTTTCATGAAGAACTGCGCTCAATCATAGCGTTCAAGGTCTCTGGCGTGCCATGGCATACGCCAGTCACACTTGGTGCATCTGTCAGCATTGAGGTAGATTTGGATTATATTCATGCAAAGGGACCACTGAACTACACGGTTTACCAGACTATGCTGGTCAGCGAGGATGGCACGGAAAATCTGCTTGACAGGGCAATGGAATTGCTGAAGCAGGCAGAGGCCCGTGGCTTTGACAATATCCGCAAAGACAACGCCGCATTCTGGCGGAAATTCTGGCAAATGAGCGGTGTCGCCATTGCAAATCCTGCATTGGAGGCGCTGTTCTACCATACGCTGTATCAGTATGGCGTGCAGTCCAGAGGCGATGTGGCACCTGCCTTGTTCGGGCTTTGGAATGCTGAGAAGTCCGCGCCCTGGAGTGGAGAATACGCGGGCGACATCAATATGTCAATGTACTGCTGGCCTTTGGGGCCGCTGAATCATCCCGAAATGCTGGAGGGCGTGTTCCGCACAATTGAGCGTTGGCTGCCCGTCATTCGCCGTGAGACGATTAGGGACTATGGCGTTGACGCCCTGCGCTTTCCCTCTGGCTGCGGTCCCCTGGGCGAGGAGATTACGCCAATGGTCTATCATCTTATGATTTGCGCCTCTGGCTTCTATATGGACTTCTACCGCAAGGCGGCTGTGTTTTATCCAGATGAGAGGACGCTGCGCGAAAGGATATTCCCTGTGATGCTGGATGCGGCACGTTTCTATGTCGCTATGGTGGATGAGAGCAGGGACAAGGATGGAAAACTACGCTTCGGTCCATCATGGGCACCAGAGCAGGGCATTGTGCCCGCGTACAATGTCAGCAATGACCTAGGGCTAATAAAGCCGCTTTGGCAGGCGGTCGTGGCTATGGCGAAACAACTTGGCGTGCAGGATGAGAATGTCTCTCAAATCGAGAGTTTGCTGCGTGACTTTCCCGAATATCCGCAGGCTAACGGGGAATTCATTGATTCCGCCAGTGAGAAAGGGCGCACTGAACTTTGCCATCCAGGATATTTGGCGTGCGTGGTTCCTGGCGATGATGTAGACGCCGATGCACCACTGGCGAAAGTCGCCGATAAAACCCTGCGCGAGCATCTGAATCACACTTGCCGCAAGCCTCTGGCGGGGAAAATCGGCTCTGGCTGCGACCTGACATGGGGCTGGATGCTTGCGGCTGCAGTGCGCTTGCGCGATGCGGATTATGCCGATGAGATATTGAGGAACATAGGATTGGCGGACTTCGTCAAGTCCAATGGAATGTTCGCGTATATTGGAGGACGCGTATTGGGCGGCATCGAGGAAAAGCGCCGTGCATTTGACGTTAAGGGCGCACAGCCCCATAGCCTGCTCAGCCAGTCAGCCTGCTTGCGGGGACGCGACAGTTCCATGACGATGGTGCAGTCTGGTGGCGCGTTCTTGTATGGTATGCTGGAGAGCATGCTGCAAAGTCAGAAGAATCAGATTAAGTTGTTTCCCTGCGTGATGGATATTTGCGGCGAAGCGCTGTCCTTCCATGATTTAAGGGCGGAAGGCGGTCTGACCGTGTCCGCTGCCTGGCGCAAGGGCAGGGTGTTGTGGTTTGAGGTCACTTGCGGTCCAGTGCCATACAATGGAACGCTACGCTGGTTTGACCAGCCTGATGCCGAGGCGCTTGAATTGCATTCGGGCAAGGTGCTTCCAAGAGTATCCAAGGGATGTTTTTCATTGGCATTGGTGCCAGGCGAGAAGATACAATGGGGCGACAATGCATCGCAATGCGTTGTCCCCGAGCATACGCCTGGCATTAAAGGCTATGCAGATGACATAGTGGTGCAGTACGGGCGTCGCGGCACTTGGTATTGAACTGAAAAACGGAAGGACTATGACTTGGCTGTAAAATCTGGGGATGACGCCATATTGCGGCATCTTTTTTGCCAGTTGGACCATATCCGCAAGTCATTACAAAGGAGGAGGCCGCATGCAGGGATTATGTGAAAGGCATGACCTTTTCATAGACATCCCTGAGCTGTGAAAAAACTTTTTTCCAATATTGCGGTGTTGACTTGATTTTAGTATAATTATTATCGGCGGAATGCTAACACGGGTTAGTGCGCTTGGCGACATTTCTTTGGATTTCAGAAAATAAAAAGAAGGAGAAGTCTTTATGAGAAGAGGCACAATGCACCGATTCTTTACTTTGATTGAGTTATTGGTGGTGATTGCGATCATCGCGATATTGGCGGCCATGCTGTTGCCTGCCTTGAGCAAGGCGCGTGAGAAGGCAAGGGGCAACAATTGCGCAGCGAACGAGAAGCAGATAGGCCTAGGCTTGAGGCTGTACATTGATGATAATGATGACTTTATGCCGACGGCGGCGGACACTTTTGACAAGTCCTGGACCAAGCCCTGGATCAGCATACTGTTCATGAATGGATATCTTGGAAATTTCAGCGGTACGGTCTCCTCCTTGAATAAGTCTCCTCAATTCCGCAACATAGCGGTCTGCCCCAGCCTTCTCCCTACGAATTCGAGTGTTGACGCATACAGCGCGGCGCTGAACTACTATTTTGGTGGCGACGGAGGCCCGATGAAGTTTCTCAAGG
>JAFSTJ010000021.1 GCA_017450525.1 Victivallales bacterium
ACATGAAATCAGATTCCTGAAGAATGTGAAGCTGGATGGCTCGCTCAAATCCTTCGAGGGCGTTGATCCAATCGTAATGGATAATTCTAGTTTCTTGCATCCCGTAGATGCTGCGCCTAATGGTCTCTGGACTGGAAAAGACGACCTTAGCGTCAAGATATACTTGGGTTACGATGAGAAGAACTTCTACATTGGGACGGAGATTACGGATGACCAGTGGTTCTTTACCCAGACTGGCAGTATGCTTTGGAACCAGGACGCAATTGAAATCTCCATCGATCCATTGAACAATGCGCTGAGCGATGAATTGAAGACCCGCGGATATGACCCAGATGATTTGGACATTTCATTCGGCCAGTCCGCAAAGGGGCCTGCGGCATGGTGCCATCTGCATCCAGTCAAGGAGAAGAAAGGGGCGCGTGCCGATTTGACGCCAATCATTAATAAGAAGAGTGAACATATTATGGTCGTTGAGTTCTGCATTCCATGGGAGGAAATGGGTGTCAAGCCTGAAATGGGCACGGTCTTTGGCTTCAATATTGCCGTATTCGACCGTGAATCCGCAAAGGGAAGCACTGCTTTCAACATGGCCTTGACCAATGGTACGACAGGTGGCAAGGATCCATCCTGCTATCGCAAGTTTGTGCTTTCTGGCGCACCTGAAAAGAAGTGATCGAGAATTGTAATTTTGGTTTGTTTAAATGAATTTGCATAAAAGGAGTTAAAATGAAAGTTGGCTTTGCAATTAGTGACATTACTCCAGAATTGGGGATATATTTGACTGGCTATGGCAGGCCAGAGCGCCTTGCGAATTCCGTGCATTCTCCGCTGACTGCGGTTGTGATGTATTTGAGTGATGGTTCCAAAGAAGTTGTCATGATAGGTCTGGACTGGTGCTTTGTGGACTGGGAATTGACACAGTACATTCGCGCAGCCATTACCGAGGCCACAGGGATTCCTGGCCAGAATGTCAATCTTTGCTGTTCTCACACCCATTCTGCTCCGCATACAACATATATGCGCACACTTGGGCGCGTCGCCGTGGACCCTGAAAACAAGGGTGTTGAATACACGAAGAGCGCGGCTCCTTTGATTGCCGATGCGGTGAAACGTGCCAAACAGGCTGCACGTGAATGCAGCGTGGGTCTCGCTGCTGGAAAGACAAAGACAGGCATTTCACGCCGTGGCATGAACGAGGAAGGTAAAGTAACGGGCTTCATTGGCGACCCCGATTTGATGTATGATGACAATATGACCACCGCTCTCTTCATCGACAGCGAAACAAAGGAGATACTTGGCATCATGGTTCACTGCAGTGGGCATAACACTGCAATGGGTGGTTCGTTTGCCATTTCCAGCGACTGGTGCGGCGTGATGAAAAAGCGTATTGCAGATCGATACAAGGTGCCTGTTATATTTATTAATGGTGCATTGGGTGATGTGGGGCCTAGGACAAGCCGATGGATAGAATTCCCTGCAAGCAGGGGCTTTTCTGCTGGCGGCGGTGATGGGCAGGCTTCAGCCGAGGAAGTCGGCTATCGCGCGGCAGCCGATGCGCTTAGGTTGCTGGATGACATCCGCGAGTTCCGCAAGGATTTGCCTCTGGACTGCCAGAATGTAACCATTCAATTGCCACAGTCCATACCAATGACCGAGGATGAGGCAAAGGCAATCTTGCAGAAATACGATGCGCAGACAGAGAAGGATGTGGAGCCACCAGTGGATTACCAGCTGGCGAAGATTGCAATTGAGACTTGGAAGAAGCCATTGGAGCCAATATTTGAATTTGAGCAGACGCTAGTTTCCTTTGGACCAGTGGCGCTCTGCCCATTCCCATTTGAGATGTTCTCCATCTTCTCATTGAGATTGCGCAAGTTTGGACCATTTGAATATAACTTGCTCTGCAGCAACACCAATGGGCGCAATGCATATATGCCTGACCGAGGCTCCATTGCCAATGGCGGTTATGAGGTCACATGTCGCAAGACGGTGCGCCCATACGTGCTGAATCCAGAGGCAGGCGACCTGGCAGTCGTCCAGACGTTGAAGGCTCTGCGCGGCATGTTCAAAGGCTAACAAAGGGACAATTGGCAAGCGCCTCGAAAGCTTGCCTTGTTGTAGATAAAAAGGCGGATTGGCGTAACAATAAGACAGTAGCCATGTTTGATGATAACGACCAGACCATAATTGATGATGCTGGGCGAAAGGGCGCATTGCCATATAATGACAGCGACCGCACGCTGCGGGATTCCGTGGCATCGTCCAGGCGGCTCAAGGTTGGCGACGTTATATTGGGGCAGTACGAGGTGCTGGGCGACCTTGGTCATGGTGGCATGGGCGTGGTGTACCGTTGCCTTGACCGCGTTGGGCGCATAGAGGTTGCAGTGAAGACCCTGCCTCCAGAACTTGCCCACGATGCCGACGAGATGGAGGCAGTCAGGCACAACTTCTCGCTGGTGGCTAAGCTGGTGCACCAGAACATAGCGGCCTGCCGCACTCTGGCGGAGGACAAGGCCACTGGCGAGTTCTACCTTGTCATGGAGTACGTCCAGGGCGAGACGCTGAAGTCCTATCTGCGCAGGAATGGCGGCAGGCTGTCCCTTGACGATGCTCTGCCCATACTGCGACAGGTGGCCGAGGCGCTGGATTTTGCGCACCAGGAAAGGGTGATGCACCGCGATATAAAGCCTGGCAACATAATGCTCTGCCCCAATGGCAAGGTGAAGGTGCTTGACTTCGGTCTGGCCGCGCAGATACGCAGCAGCATGTCCCGTGTGTCCATGGCGTATTCGGGTAATTCGGGGACACGCCAGTACAAGGCGCCAGAACAGTGGGAGGGCTACTACCAGGGAGTTTATACGGACCAGTATGCGCTGGCGGTCACCGCCTACGAGATGCTCTCGGGCGCTGTGCCCTTTGACGATGACAATGTCTCCGTGCTGCGGGAATGTGTGCTTAAATCGAAGGTGCGTCCGATAGCAGGACTGCCCTCTTGCGTGAACAAGGCCCTGGAGAAGAGCCTCGCCAAGCAACCAGAAGGACGTTATCCGCGTTGCATGGACTTTGTGTGTGCACTGGCGGGCGACAGGTCTTCATCCAGCGGCACTGGCTTCTTCATAAAGGCAGCCATGGCGCTATTTGTGGTACTTGGCATAGGACTGTCAATTGCTGAATTTTACTATAAGCCGTATGAATCACAACGACGGAGGATAGTTGAACAGCATAAGGCCGTTGCGGAGAGGGAAGCTGCGGAGAGGGCGGCAGCGGAGAGGGCGGCAGCGGAGAGGGCGGCAGCGGAGAGGGCGGCAGCGGAGAGGGCGGCAGCGGAGAGGGCGGCAGCGGAGAGGGCGGCAGCGGAGAGGGCGGCAGCGGAGAGGGCGGCAGCGGAGAGGG
>JAFSTJ010000261.1 GCA_017450525.1 Victivallales bacterium
CGAGTGACGAGGAATTGTCTCAGGCTGTGGAGTATCTGAAGCAGCATCCCCAAGTGCGCGAACTTCTCGTTTCTGGCGGCGACCCCTTGTTGCTGGATGACATGCATGTAAAACGCATTCTGGATGCGTTTCAGAAAGTACCAAGCCTTGAGATGCTGCGCATTGGAACGAGGACATTGGTGGCATTGCCGCAACGCTTCACACCTGAATTGTGTTCCATTTTCGAAAACAGCCAAAAGACAATTTGGATTGCAACCCATTTCAATCATCCACAGGAACTTTCCGATGCGGCGGCCATGGCTGTCCGACGTCTTATGGCGGCAGGCGTTTCTGTTGTGAACCAAAGCGTGCTTCTGAAGGGCATCAACGACAGCGCTGAAATCCTGGGCAAGTTGTTCACTGGTCTGCTTGCAATGCGGATCAAGCCATATTACCTATTCCACGGGGATCCGATCCAGGGCACCGCTTGCTTCAGGACAGGGCTTGATGCGGGGCTGGCAATAATGGAGCAGCTGCGAAACAATATTTCTGGCATGGCAGTGCCGACCTTCGCATTTGACTTGCCAAAAGGCGGTGGTAAAGTACGCTTGGAACCAGATTTTTCTGCTGGAAAGAACTGCTTTAGGCGCTTTGACGGAGGTACCGAGGAATATAAATAGCACATCTGGGCCCCGCCTCGGCGCCCACATAAAAAACAACCCCAAAACATACCATAAAAACACTTAACAATGCCTATCTCTGAAAAGAAATCTGATTTCATGGGTACCGAGCCCATAGGAAAATTGCTGGTGAAATTCGCTACGCCTGCGATACTGTCTGCCACAATTAACTGTGCCTACAATGTGGTGGACAGGTTGTACATTGGCAGAGGCATAGGCCCTGACGCGCAGGCAGGCCTTGCGTTGACATTCCCCATCATGATAATACTGCTTGCCTTTGGTGTGCTGGTGGGTATTGGGTCATCCTCCGTAATTTCCATACTTCTGGGCGAGAAAAGGCAGGATATGGCAGAGAAGGTTTTGGGTCAGGCGTTTGCGATGTTCTGCCTGTTCATCGTCACATTCCAAGCATTGGGACTTGCGTTTTTGGACAAGATACTTGTATGGTTCGGCGGCACGGAGCAGGCAATCCCATACGCTCACAAATACTTATCCATAATATTATGGGGAAACATCTTCCAGCACATAAGTTTTGGTTTGGGAAGCATAATCAGGGCGGAAGGCAATGCCAACAAGTGCATGCTAGTCATATTCCTTGGTGCGGGACTTAACATCATACTTGACCCGATTTTCATCTTCACATTCAACCTTGGTATAGCGGGCGCCGCATACGCCACGGTGCTCTCCATGATAGCCAGCTCTGCCTGGGTTATGGCTCATTTCTGCTTGGGGCAGGGCGTTTTGCGGCTGAGGTTGCGCAACATACGCATTTTCAAGGGTGAGCTATTGTGGCGCGTGCTGTCAGTCGGCATTGCACCCTGCCTGATGCAGATTGTGCATTCGTCCGTGGTGATAGTCTATAACCACAGTTTCAAGCATTTTGCCGTGGATGGCGCCCAGGCGACGCTGGCAATAGGTGCATTCGGCATTGTGAATTCAGTTCTGATGTTCATGCTCATGCCCGCCTTCGGCATTATGCAGGGAAGCCAGCCTATAATCGGATACAACTATGGAGCAAAGAATTTCCTCAGAGTGCGCAGGACGCTCCGCACCGCAACTGGAATATCCGCGGCGATATGTTTCGTGATGACGCTTGTCATGCAGATATGCGCAAGATATTTCGCCTTGTGCTTCAGCAAGGATGCCACGCTGATTGACTTGTCAAGCCACGCCTTGCGTGTCACTGGATGCGGCTTCACCTTCATTGCGATGGGAATGCTCACCACTAGTTACTACCAGTCCGTTGGAAAGGCGGGGCTTTCCATTTTCCTTAGCCTGACACGCCAGATAATCATTCTGATTCCTGCGATAATCATATTGCCGCGAGTGCTGGGATTCAAGGGCATCTGGTGGAGCGGCCCTATCTCTGATTTGCTTTCCGCGATGATAGCATCTATATTCTTTGTTCACGAATGCAGAAAACTGCGCCGTATGGCGTCAATGAGTGGAGAATTGAAACAATGACTTTTACAGCAGAGCAAATAAGGGAACGCACTGACCTCATTCGCGCAGAATTGTCAAAGGTGCTGGTGGGGCAGCAGGAGGTGCTTGAAAACCTGCTGGTGACAATTCTGGCAGGCGGCCATGCAATGCTTACGGGTGTGCCAGGGCTGGGAAAGACCATGCTGGTGAAAAGCCTCGCGCAATTGCTTTCCCTTTCATTCAAGAGAATACAGTTTACGCCCGACCTGATGCCGGCGGATATCTTTGGAACAGAGGTGCTGGATGTGGCCCAGGAGGATGGCAAGCGAACCTTCCGATTCATCAAGGGACCTATTTTCACAAATCTGCTGCTGGCGGATGAAATCAACAGGACGCCGCCTAAAACGCAGGCCGCATTGCTGGAGGCAATGGGCGAAGGCCATGTGACCGCAGCAGGCAGAACATACAGGCTGGATGCCCCATTCTTCGTGCTGGCTACAAGAAACCCCATTGAATCTGAAGGCACCTATCCACTGCCTGAAGCGGAACTGGATCGGTTCATGTTGAACATTACCATGGACTACCTGCCCATGGCAGACGAGATCAATATGGTGAGGCGGACTACATCGCCAGACATTGAGACACTGTCCCCAGTGCTTGACGCGGCTGATCTGGTCAAGATGCAACTGCTTGTGCGCGAGGTTCCCGCGCCTGACAATGTGATTGAATACGCAGTAGGACTTGTGAACGCGACACGTCCCCAAGTTGCCACTGCATCCGAGCATGTCAGGAAGATGGTGCAGTGGGGCGCTGGTTCCCGTGCATCACAGGCGCTTATCCTGGCAGGCAAGGCGCGAGCATTGCTCCAGGGCCGGCGCAATGTGGCGATGGAGGACATACAGGCACTTGCTCTTCCTGTGCTGCGGCACAGGATTATCATGTCTTTCCGCGCCAAGGCGGACAATGTCACCCCCGATGACATTGTAAACGAATTATTGAAGATTTGATTAACAATATTTAATGAAGTGAGGCATTCAATGAAAGGAATCGTGCTGGCTGGCGGAGCTGGAACCCGTCTTCATCCTATAACCCTGGGTGTGTCAAAGCAGTTGCTTGGCGTATATGACAAGCCCATGGTGTATTATCCCATATCGGTCTTGATGCTGGCTGGGATACGGGACATACTTGTTATAACAACACCTGAAGACCAGCCCAGCTTCCAGCGCCTGCTGGGGGATGGCTCAAGTTTTGGCGTGAACTTCAGCTATGCGGTGCAGCCTCGTCCCGAAGGCCTTGCCCAGGCATTCATAATCGGCGAGCAATTCATCGGTCATGATCATGTGGCGTTGGTGCTGGGGGACAATATCTTCTATGGTGCAAAGCTGGGTGATTTGTGCAAGGCCGCCGCGCAGCAGCCTTCAGGCGCTACGGTATTCGGCTACTATGTGAAGGATCCCGAACGTTTCGGCGTGGTGGAATTCGACAAGGATTTCAAGGCTATTTCCATAGAGGAAAAGCCAAAGAATCCAAAATCAAACTATGCGGTGACGGGATTGTATTTCTATGACAATGACGTTGTTTCCATTGCAAAGAGCATCAAGCCCTCAGCCCGCGGTGAACTAGAGATTACCACTGTGAATAACGTTTATCTTCAGCGCGGCGACTTGCGCGTGCAGCGTTTGGGGCGTGGATATGCCTGGCTCGACACAGGAACACACGACGCAATGCTGGACGCTGCCAACTTCATCCGTACCATCGAGACACGCCAGGGCCTCCAGGTGGCATGCCTTCAGGAAATCGCATACGAGAACGGTTGGCTTACCAAAAAGCAACTGCTGGACGGTATCGGCGACCTAAAGAAGACCGAATATGGCCAGTACTTGTTGAAACTTGCCCAAAGTTGACAGTGTACAGTGGACAGTAACATTTTTTGAGTGAAAGGACACAATACAATTATGGGAAAAAGTTCTTTACGCAGTTCTAATTTTGAATTGCTTCGCATATTTGCAATGCTGGCAATAATTGGCTATCACTTTTTTCTTCAGACAGCTGCGTACACGGCAACGTCATTTCCAGTTTCGCATGGAATTGCGATGTTTTTAGGGTGTTTCGGACGCAGCGGTGTTAATGTTTTTGTGATAATCGGGGCATGGTTCCTGATTGACGGGCGTTTTTCAAGTATGAGAATCATACGTTTGTATATATCATGCCTGCTTTATGCAACTGTCATAACTGCTGTTGTCATCGGTCTGAAACTGTCTTCTCCTCCACTTGGCGGTGGAGCAGCGGCAAAAGCATTGTTGCGAGTATTGACACCATTTTCTTCTAGTCCATTGTGGTTTGTCACAGATTATCTTTTTCTGTTGCTCTTAAGCCCATTTTTGAATGTGTTTATTTCCAAGGTCTCTTCACAGAGCTATAGGATGTTATACTGGATACTGTTGATAGTTTTTGTATTTGTCCCAACTGTCGAAAGCATGATACCTGGATTTGGCATATACAAATATTATGTTGTAAAATCGGATATTATGTGCATGATTTCCCTGTATCTTATTGTTGGATATTGGAAGCGTTGTTGTGAACCATGGTTTGCTTCTGGACATCGTCCATGGATGTGTATGATTGTAATGATCATCTGTGCAGCGGTATTGTGTATCGGGGATCATTTGACGGGAGTACTGAAAGTGCCGATGTCTGTAGGTAAAAAATACCATGAATTTCTGGAATATTTGTTTATGGACCTGTCTTCTGCCTTTTCTGTTGTTTTTGCAGCAGTGGCGTTTTTCAGTTTCCGGCAGTTGGATTTTTCATCGTCTTTTGTGAATCGTGTCGCACGAAATACACTTGGTGTCTACATTATTCATCAAACACCAGTTTTCATTCCTGTCATGTGGAGTGTGTTTCGAGTCAATGACATGTTGGGCTCCAAGTGTTTTTTGTTTTATGAACTAGCTGTTATTGCTGTGGTTTTTGCTGGATGTGCGATTATTGATTCATTGGCGTCAATTGTTGTCAGTCAAGTTTTAAAAAGGAATTGCATTGTCAAATTGTGCAGTTTTTGGGATTCGCACGTTAACTCAGCATCGTAGCGGCCTTGCCCGTGCACCAGGGGCGCGGGCTATGGTCGTGCATACGAATATCATTCGGTGCCTGGGTACTTAATCCATCAACAAAAACGACTTGGCGATTTGCCATTTATTGGCATAACAGTATATTACACGGCAATTTTCATAGCCCGGGTAGCTCAGTGGATAGAGCAGAAGTTTCCTAAACTTTTGGTCGGAGGTTCAATTCCTCTCTCGGGTACCATTTTCAAGTAGAAAAAGCACTGATTTTTGCTATTGCGAGCATTCAGTGCTTTTTTTCATGCTAAGAAGCGTGTATTGGCTAAGCCATGTTATGCAGAAGCAATTGGAAAAATGGCAGTGGTGCTGGGCTATGTAATACTGCTGGCATTTTGTGTTATGCCAGAAACGCCGCTGCTTTATTTCACAATTGCATTTGCAAATGTGCGCAACACGCATATAATGTGAACCACGTCTGCTCATGGACGGCATCTCTTGGTATTGATGCGTAAGGTGCAGATATTTTCAAAAATGAACCGAATATGACCGAAGAAGCTAAAATATTAAAGGGCGAGCTTTTCTGCCCTGGCGACCCTGAACTCAAGGCCATGAAACGGCGTTCCCATGACCTAAGCGCGCAATATAGCCGCACTAGTGAGGGTGATATTGAATTACGGGCACGCCTTGCCCAGGAAATCCTTGCAGCATTCGGCGAGGGCTCGTTTATGCAGGGGCCTGTCTTCTTCCACTATGGAAAGCATACGCGGATTGGATTGAGAAACTTCATAAACTACAATTTTACTGTGCAGGATGATGCACTTGTGACCATAGGCAACGACAATAACTTTGGTCCAAATGTCACCATTGTTACGCCTTGTCACCCCATTTTGCCAGATGAACGCCGCACAATGCTCAACGAAAACGGCGAGCCAAAGCATCTCTGCTATGCCAAGCCTGTCACCATTGGAAATGATTGCTGGTTTGGTGCAAATGTAGTGATTTGCCCAGGCGTGACAATTGGTGACAACTGCGTAATTGGTGCAGGCAGCGTTGTTACCCACGACATACCTGCAAATTCTGTTGCCGTCGGCGTGCCATGCCGTGTGCTGCGCACTATATCCGAAGCCGACAGCATGGTGAACTTTCCTGAAATACTAGGTCCCAATCATGTCATCCCAGCAAAGTGATTGTACCTTCTCCAAAATAGTTTTTGATTTCATTGTATGAAAA
>JAFSTJ010000262.1 GCA_017450525.1 Victivallales bacterium
CGCAGCGAGTATTCCCCATCCTTTATCTCGCCATCGACAGTGGCCACACGGGGAGCCGCACAGAATTCCAGCGGTGCGCCACTAATGCCGTTTTGCGCCAGGCGCATGTACTCCGCCTGCATCTGCGCGGAAGTCAGGCGCTTTCCATTGTATATGCGTATGTCGTCAACCGTGGTAATTCCAGGATTGCCCATCCAATGCTCGCCCAGCGTTATCACATTGAAGTCCGCGGGCATAATCTGTTTCATTGGAATGAGCGCACGGCTCACGCCGTCAATATGCAGCTCCAATGTCTTTTCGTCATACGCAAAGCACAGATGATGCCACTGCCCCTTCTTCCAATTTCGGGCGGGAAACTTTGCAAAGGTCATTGGCACTTTGTTGCCAAGATGACCGTAATACACCGCCACATCCTGGCTAGGTGTCTTGTACAGGAAAATACGCTGCCCTGCCCCATCGGCGGCAAAGAATGTGTGGTACTCCTTGTCACTTCCCTCCCAGTCATCTGGACGCACCCACATACTCACTGTACCAGCAAGCCTGCTCAATGCTGGGGAAGGCGTATACCTGACTTTGTAAACGCCTTTGCCATCAAGTTTGCCAATACGCACTCCCTTGCCTTCCAGTGATGGTACAAGCAAAGCCTCCTCAGTCATCTTACCAGCGGGCAAAATCGTACCCTTCATGCCGACGGGGTCACGGAATCCCTCCAGTACCGTGCCGTTTGCTCCAGTACCGCCAAAGTCAGCCTGTATACCCCTGTTGAACGAGATATAAATGTCAGGGTCAGCGCAGAGCGCTGCAATCGTGCAAACCAGCAAAAATAGTGCCGTCTTCTTCAACATGTGTCTCTCCTTTACTTCATTCAAACAATGCGAACATAGAATCGCGGCCTTCCAGCGTCACCTTGAGGCTACCATTCTCGATTCTGCACTGCTTGCCGTTGTATATGTCCTTACCATTCATGTTACTAAATTGCGCCAGCGCCTTGCCATCTAACTGCACCTGTATGTCACGTGTCTGGTTCGTGTCATTGAGAGCCACCAGAAACAGCCTGCCGCCATTAGTGTATGCGGAGGCCATCACACGTGGATGCTCTGGGAGGCATTTCACTGGCCTGTCCTTGGTGTAATAGCCATGGAATTTCACATCCTCCCAACCCAGCCTATCCAAAGCGGCGAACAACTTGTCCACCTGCCCCTCGCCCTTTGGCGTCAGTTCCTCGCGAGCCGTCCAGAATTCATACACGGAATACATCCCGTGCAGATGCAAGTATGCCAGGAAATGGCGGAATGGCCTGTCCCATTCTGGCTTTAGGGGATTGTACGTGGATATTTTCTCTGGATTGTAGCACTGCAGTCCGCGCAGGAACTGCGGTATCAGCGAAAACGACTGCTCCACAGTCCTGCTGGCGTATGCGATGCGCATCAGTTCTGGATTCAGCACATCATAGTAGTTCCCGTTCTTGCTCAGGTAGCGGTCATACATCTCACCCGCCACGCACAAGTCGAAGAAAGAGTCGGTGGGTGTTCTGGAAAGATAGGTGTGCCCGTAGAAATATGCGTCTGGCCGTGCCTTCTTCAGCATTCTGTATGCGCGGATGTAGTAGTCCCTCAATGCATAGATGTCATTGTCCAGCAGCACGTCTCCAAACTCGTCCTTCCAGGCGCATCCGTGATTTGCATTTCCGCAAGCGCGGGGCCAGCCCAGGTCAAAGTAGAAGCCAGCGTTGCAGAAGTTGTGCTGATGTGGCGTAAGTATGGTCTGAATGCAACTGATTTGGAAATCAAAGTGCGACTTGTCATTTAGGCAGGACCAGGTCCAACTGCTGGGATTTCTGAACACACCTGGATTCATGCAGTAGTTGCCAAGCGGCGGCGGGGGATTCACCCACATCGTGGCATAGTAGTGCCAGGCTGGCGACAAGGGGCTTGCGCCCTTTGGCTTCACATTGGCGAAATACTGCATCTTGTCCACGTCAATTCGCTTGTCAAGCCTAACGCGGTTCTGAACCCATCTCGCCCATGAAGTAAGATATTCAGGCTGCAGGTAATAGAAGTATTTTCCCGAAATGCCCTCGTGCATTATGTTGTGCCGTTCCCTAGCGCGGGCCGTGTCCATCCTCTTGGGCTTCACAGGCGTGGCGTCCAGATAGAATGTGAGTTTGCGCGGGGCAGTCACCTTCAGGGGCGTATCCACCACGTTCATCGTGAGCAATGCCGTATTCCCGCTCAAGTCAATTGCCATGGACTTTGCCTTGTCCTTGATGTACCAGCCACGCTTGCTCTGGGTACCGCCCATAAGGCCAATCTCGTCTCCGCCGCACCACCAGAAGGGCTTCTGCACAAAGTTGCTGTCATAGTGCGGCTTGGGATTGTAGCGGAAACTGATTTTCTCGAATATGCTGCTACAATCGTCAAAGGCATCGGCGTGTGCCCTGTCCATTGGTATCTCCAGGCGGATGGACTTGTATTCGGCATTGCCAAGTTCCACATCAAAATACATCATTCCATCAAATTCGGCACGCACATTCACGGTGATTGGAACTGTCTTGTCCAAAGATTCCAGGCGATACAATGCACGCGCATCGCAGCAACTCAGCAATTTTGCCTTGAAGCCAAGAGGCCTGCCATCGACACGCAATGCGATGGGCCCCGTCAGCAGTTCCTTGCCCTGGGACTTGAAACTGGAAATCAGCCCCTTGCCGCCAAATGCGCACTTGCGCCCCCAGCACTCAAACATGCCGTCCTTCGCCTTGACTGGCGTCCAAGGCGGCAATGCCTTGTCCTCATCCTCAAGACCGTATTTTGTGTCCTTCCAGGGAGCGCCATTCTTGTAGTAGCCGTATTCCTCCTGGCTGTTGATTATCTCCTTGTCGTCTGGAGCAGTCACCTTGAACTTAACGTCATAGACTGAGCCAGGAGTCAGTTTGGACACATCAATCCTGCCGTATGTGACGGATGAGTCGTCTGGTATCTCAACTGTCTGCTCGTATTCAGTGCTGCCATCCTTCTTCACAAACGCGGCGTGTAATTTGTGCCTGCCAGAGTTCAGAGAATTGTTTTTATAGACGAACACCATCTGGTCCTTGGGTATGTCGGTGTAGATGTAGCTGTGGGTGAGCGCGATTGAGTTATGGTAGTCAATGGAGTTGTGATAGAGCAAGCCCAGTTTCTTGGAGACGACGCCTATCTCAAGTGTCCTGTCCAGTGGCAGTTCACGCACACACTTCTCCGTAAACTCACCATTCTGCACCAACTTGAAGTCCTTGGAGTAGATGAATGGCTTGTACGTATCCATTGCCTCCATCTTCCAGCTTATGTCATCGTCCTGCGCGGATTTGACATGCAGTGCACAGTCCAATTTTCCTGCATTCAACTGACCGAAGCCCGTCATGTCCAGTTGTGGTGCATCCTTAAGGAATTTCAGTTGCGCAAAATTACTCTTGTCCCCATACGAGGCATTGACTGTTGGAGAAATCTGCGTAAGTTCGCCCACACCCACAAAGGAACGGCAGATGTTCAGTCGCAGGCACTTGCCCTCCTCAGGTACAATACCAAAGTTGTTCCAGGGAATCGCCGCCTCGAAATGCCACTTGCCTCCTATTTCACGGCTCTTGAAATCCACGCCCTGGCTGTTCCAGTTCACGTCACCATCCTTGGCATCGTAAAATCCCGTGCCCGCATTGAAGATGAACTTGTACGTGCCAGGCAAGCCGTATGTGTCCGAGATGTAAAACTCCACGCTGTCATCAGAATAAGGCGCACTATCCCGTCCCGCCTGTGCAGTAATCTCCGCCTTGTCAGAAACCATCCCTAAATACAGTTTCTGCTGGTCATACGCCAAATGCCAGGTGCTCTGCAATGAGGAATAGTAGTTCTTTTTAACAGAGCGGAAGCCATTGCCGCTTAGCGAATATTCCCCCGCCTTTATCTCGCCATCCACCTTTGCTGCGCGAGGCGCGGCGCAGAATTCCAGCGGTGCGCCGCTGATGCCGTTCCGCGCAAGCCGCGAATATTCCGCCTGCATCTCGGCGGCTGTCAAACGCACTCCGTTGAATATGCGCACTTCATCAATGGTGCTGATTCCAGGATTGCCCTTCCAATGCTCGCCGAAGATTATCGCAGGAAAGTCCGCAGGAAGCAACTTAGCCATCGGGACAAGGGCACGGCACACGCCGTCAACATGCAGTTCCAACGTCTTCTCATCGTACGCCAGGCACAGGTGATGCCATTGCCCCTTCTTCCAATTACGGGCAGGGAAACTAGCAATTGTGGGCGGTATCTCATTGGCAAGATTGCCATAATACGCCTTGATGTTCTGGTCTGGCGTCTTGTACAGGAAGATGCGCTGCCCCTTGCCGTCCGCCGCAAAGAACACATGGAATTCATTGTCCGTGCCCTCCCAGTCATCAGGGCGCACCCATAGACTCACTGTTCCGGCAAGTCTGCTCAATGCTGGAAGCGGAGCATATCTCAACTTGTATATCCTCTCTTTCTCAAGTTTCCCGATACGAAGCCCCTTGCCCTCCAGAGCAGGCGCCAGGAACTCAGCTTCCTTAAGACCAGTTGCTGGAACCATGGTGCCCTTCATGCCTATTGGCTCACGGAAACCCTCCAGCACAGTGCCTGTGTTTCCTGTGCCGCCAAAATCTGCCTGCAAGCCTCTGTTGAACGAGATGTGAATGTCAGGCTCAACGCTGTACGTGGCAATTGCACACAAAAGAATAATTATGAAGGCATGAAATCTCATTAAATACCTCAAATCTACTGTTTGCTTGTGTTGAATGTCAACATTGGCAAACCAGCCTCATTCACGATGTGCGTCTTTGGGCAGCATTTCCAATTGTAGCGAGCATGCCTGGGGAAGGCCACCTTCTCGGATGAGAGAATCACAGCCTCGCCCTCAATGTGCGCCTTCGCTGGATAGAACAGCCTTCGGCTCCAATCCGCCACCTCAAACCCAGCCAGTTCGTCATCTGGCCCATTGGCATTGTGCAGCCCGTGCGCCCAATCGAATTCCAGCCTCAGTTCATTGCCGCCCAGCGCAATGACTTCCTTGAGCATTGGTCCAGTAGGCACAATACCGCACTTTCCATAAGCGTCATGCAATGCCATCGCCGCAAGCCGCAAGCCGAAACTACGCTTGTCATGTGGATGTATGTCCCGCTCCTCGCCGATGTCTGTGCCTGGAATGACGCCCGTATTCCTGCATTTCAACGCCACGCGCCTCTGCGCGTCCTGCACGGTTAGCCATTCATCTTCGCCAGCGGCTCCGAAATTTGCCAATTGCACCATGTAGAACGGGAAGTCGCCCTGCCCCCACACATAGCGCCAATCGTCTATCATCGCAGCCATTTTCTCCTCATAATCCCTGTACTGGCGCTCAAAGGAGTCGCTCTCGCCCTGATACCAGATTGCGCCCCGTATGGCGTATGGCACAATGGGACGCACCATGCCGTCGAACAGGAAATGCGGATTGTGCACCCGCTCAGGCACGGTGAATTCAACAGTCAGCGGATGGCCCACATAGCGTATATCGGCACTTAGCGGGAATTCATACTCCATACGCGCCTTCCATATTTCAGGCAGTTTGACACATGTCGCATCACCAGGCTTGCCCAGCCAGTAGTCCTCTGCCTTGCCTGTAAGCGCCCCGTCAAAGAAGTAGGAGAAGGCACGAACCGCAATGACCGCCTTGCTGCCCTTCACCAGTTCAGCAGGAACCTTGTAGCATCGCGGCGTATCCCAGTACTGAGTCTCAAAGTCCTTGCCCGTGGCACCAATCTGGACACCGTTGAAATATGTGGTGTCGTGCTTGTCCACGCCGCCAAGATGCAGTTCCAGTTCCTGGTTTTCCAAAGCCGCAGGGATGCTTATCGTGCAGCGCAGCCAGACCGCCCCATTGCCGCCTATCCCCTGGACTTTCCATGAGCCTGGCACACGCATGACATCCCAGTCGCTGTCGTCATATTCCTTTGCGGCAAGTCCCGCCGCAAAGCCGCTGTTGCCCCGATCATGACGTGCATACTTGCTGAAATCAACCGCAGGCAGCCCGCCCTTGAACTTGCTCAAATCATCAGGAAGTATGTTCCATTTGTCACGCTGATAGACCATGCTTTCTGCGACCTCCACCGCGTCCCTGGCGCAGTCAAGCCGCATGCTTGCCTCCCTGCTCAGCCAGGCATGCACGGCTGTTCCGCCATACGAGCAGTTGATTATGCCGATGGGAATGCTCAGTTCCTTCCTCAGCCGCAGCGCAAACCACGCACCCACGGCGGAGAAGTCAGGCGCCGTCTCCTTGGTCGATTTGAGCCACTTCCCCTTGGTGTCATCTTCAGGTGAGCTCACTACTGGACGCGCTATGGTTATCATCCTGATGTCATCATCAATGCCGCCCTCGTCCAGATACTGCTGCGTCTGGGCCAGCGGGTCATCCACGCCAAATGTCCGCAATGGAAACTGCATGTTGGATTGGCCAGATGCCAGCCACACGTCGCCAATCAGTATGTCCTTGACGGTGCATGTCTCGCCTGATATGCAGTCCTGCGCGGTCAGTTCGTATGGGCCACCCTCAGCCATTGGAGGCAAGCGCAGTTCAAAGTAGCCCACCCTGTTGGCAGCAGTGGCAAGTTCATTGCCCGCAAAATCCACCTTGACCTTTGCAAATGGCGTGCACCATCCCCATACAGGAATCAACATCCGTCTTTGGAACACGGCACCGTCACCTATTATATTTGCAAATCTCATTTTTACTCCTTGTGTACACTTTGATTCTTTATTAGTTAGAATTATACCAAACAAAAGTTAAAATGTATATTCCAGATTATACAAAAAATTACTCTACATTGACATTATGTGTTTGCAGTACTCAAAGTTGCTGTTATTTTATTTGCACTGTTCAGAGGGGCGCAACAAAGCCCTTGTCCGAACAGCAAATTAACATAATATAATGACTGCCAAATAAACTTACACATGAAAAAAGAGGCAACTCAAATTGAGCATTATACCTTTGCAGCCACGCGCAAAGTGCATCCAGGCGTCGTGGGGCATCTTGCCTGCCATGAGGTCAAGGAAGGCAATGAGATACCGCTCCATGACCACGATTTCTTTGAAA
>JAFSTJ010000263.1 GCA_017450525.1 Victivallales bacterium
GATTACTTCTGGTTGACAATGATGCCATCGCCATAGACAGCGCTCTCGATGGAGATGCCGAACAGGGTGTTGTACCAGATCTTGCCATTGTTGGCGCCGGACGGGGTGCGAAGTGAGGTGCAGCTTGTGAGTGTCAGGGCGATAGCAGCAGCGGCTAACAGAGCGAGTTTCTTCATGATTTTCTCCTAAAGTTTGTTGTTCATGCACGCACTATTGCAGTGCACGAACAATTATATAATACCTAATTCTGCATAGTCAAGTCTGTATATTGCAAATTTCTCCCTTTCGCGAAAGAATTATTGTAATGCGTCACCGACTCCTCGCTGAGGCTTCACCAACAAAAGCATCTTGAATCAGACATTTTTACTGGGTAAGTGTTTGTCATTATCAATAAGGTTAATATATTAATATAAATTTTGATACGGTGTTTTTCAATTATGAATGATGACATTACCATAGTAACTGCTTGTGACGAAGGTTATGCTTTGGGTGCGTGGCTTCTGATTGCATCCATACGCATGAATGGCATGGATGAGAGGATTCTCGTGGGCGCATACAACTGGTCCCCCGAATGGAAATCCATCATCAATCATTTTCCCAACGTCACTATATCCGAGCTGCCTATAGAGGACAAGCGTAGCGTTACCTGCAGCAAGCCTGAAATCATGCTGCGGGCGCAGACCGACTGGGTGATATGGATTGACTGTGATGGTTTTCTGACAGGCAACTGCTCCGACGCAATCCGCTGCGGGAAGGAAATGGTACTGGTGCGTCCGCGCACCAAATCAGAGATAGAGGAACTCTACAGGAAAGTCCGTTCCAATGAAGAGGACAGCGGCAGCGTTCCTGAGAGCATCCTCAAAATCTGGCGAAGGGACATAGGCGACCTTTGCCAGCCAAGATACGACTTCATCATAGCCGCAGCCATAATTGGCGTTCATCTCCCCAACTCCGCCCCCTTCCTGAAAAGATGGATTGAGCAGATGCACAAGGTGCTGCCCGATGACGTGTCGGTGGTGGACGACAGCAGCATCGCCTACTTCCAGACCGACGAATCCGTCTTCAACTCCATGTTCCTGTTCGACTCCAAAGCCCCTGCGTTTGACTCATCTTACGCCCTCAACCACACAGACAGACCGCATTTCATCCATTTTGCCTTTAACCCTAAGCCATGGATAATGTGGAACAGATTTTCGTTCAGGCATTTCGACAAGGTCATGGACATAGTCGAATGGGCCGCAAAAAACGGCTACGCCGAGAACGTCAAGCTCCCATACACCTTCAAAAGGAAAAACAAGGTTCTCTGCCGACTCCTCCTGCCGTTCAGCAGCATCGTGGCAAAGTTCAGAAAGTACGCAAGGAAGTTTTTTCATTAATCTTATATGACACAAATGGAAAACAGGCCCAAATTCACAATCATAACCCCGGCATACGAGACAGAACGCTTCATTGACAAGATGGCGGAGTCCCTCAAGGCTCAGACCTTAAATGACTTCGAGTGCCTGCTGATTGTCGAGGAATCAAAAGACAACTCCCTTGGCAAATGCCAGGAGATTGCAAATGGCGACGGCAGATTCAGAGTTTTTGCCCTGCCCAAAAGCGGCTCAGGCTCCGCCTCC
>JAFSTJ010000264.1 GCA_017450525.1 Victivallales bacterium
AAGCAATATGAAGATTTGAATCGGAAGCATCTTGGCACCTCAGAATATCTTGCTGATTATCAGGTCGATTAATATGTTCAGGGAATTATACCAGCGCTGGCCCTTTGCCTTGGAATATTCGGTGTAGTCTATGCTGACTGGCAGCTCCTTCACACGCAGCTTGCTCTTGCGTATCTGCGCCATGATTTCAGTTGCATGCGCCATCCTGTTCTCTGTGAGCTCAATGCAGTCCAGCGCCTTCTTTCCCAGGGCGCGGTAGCCGTTGTGTGCATCGCTAAGCCACAGCCCCGTAAAAACATAGTTGACCAATCGTGCGGTGCGCAACAAAATTCTCTTGCCGAATGGCACCGCCTTGGTGTCCTCGCTGCGCAGAAAGCGTGAGCCTATGACAACATCGCAACCCTGCAATGCCTCCAGAAAACGTGGCACATCTTGTGGCCTGTGCTGCCCGTCCGCATCAAAATGCACGACAGCATCAGCGCCTAGTTTCTTGGCGTAGTCCATGCCCGTCTGCAATGCGGCGCCCTGCCCTAGGTTTATGCAATGCCTAAGATAATGAACAGGCAAGTCCTGGATAAGCGGATATATGGGGGACGCCGAGCCGTCATCCACCACAATCACGCCACACACGTCCAATGCCAGGAGTTCCTTAATAGTCTTCCGCAAGACTTCTCCCTCATTGTAGCAAGGTATGACTGCAAATGCCGTTTTCTGCATAGTGATAAAAACGCCGTTAAGTAAAAAAAGCTCCCGACAGGAGTGGAAAAGGGGGGGAGGGGATCACCTGCCGGGAGCCAAAAACTTTCAAAAACGTGCAGAATATAAAATCATTTTTACTATATGCAAATCGATATCTGCCATAAAGTTCGTGCGATGTTAAACTGAAGTAATCAGTCACTCCCGCACATCGTTGATGTCCATATACTCGGCACAATGGTCAGACAAAAAAACATAATTACCTATTGCAATGCCCCCGAATCTTTGTTACAATTGGTAATAGACTGAATTTACAAAAGTTATATATAACCCAAGAAAAAATTGGAGACGCAGATGAAAAAGACCTTTACTTTGATCGAATTGCTCGTCGTAATCGCAATCATCGCAATTTTGGCGGCCATGTTGCTGCCTGCCTTGGCAAAGGCACGTGAAAAAGCTAGAAGCATTTCCTGTGTCAACAATGAGAAGGGCTTGGGAATGTGCCATAACCTTTATGCTGGCGACTTTGGCGGCTATGGCTTTGTCCTGTTCGGCGAAAACACTGGACAGAACAACTGGTGCCGCAATGCATTGATCCAGCTGCTTGCGGAGGGCGCGTACATGGAACGCTTTGACTATACTGACTTCTCCACGAACAAGGCAGGGCATTATCCGCCGAATCAGCTGCATTGCCCGTCAAGGCCGGACCCCAGCCACATCTCATTCCCATCTGACTATGGCACAAATCTTCATCTTGCCCCATACGGCTCCAAGGCACCCTGGACACGCTGCGTGCCATATAACCAGACATCCAACAAGTATTATCCTGGCTGCATGCATTTCCTGCTTGAGAGCATGCCAAGTCCCTCCGACGTGGTGTATTGGGCGGAGACCTCACGCTCCGGCGCGATGAAGTTTGCATACGGCAGCGTCAACAACTGGGATTTCCATCTGTCGCTTCTCAACAGCAGCAGTCAAAATGCCAATGTCTATAGGGCACTTCCTGTTCATGGAGAATGCGACAATGCCTGCTTTGCGGACGGCCATGTAGAATCCATGCTTGAAATTGCCCTGAAGGCGCAGGTGAACAAGCACACCTACTACAACTGGATTTTGGAAAAATAACATCAGGCAAAGGGAATGTACATGAAGAGCAAAGTCACTACTCTGTTTTGCCTGTTACTCATGGCAGGCACTATTTTCAGCCAGGAATACATAGTGCGCAAGTTGGAGGAAAAGTGCGCTGCCAAGGACTTGACCTTCCTGGTTACATTTGACACCAGGACCGTGAATGCCGATTTTGCCAAAGGTGACAAGTACGCAATCGGCGACATAAAAAATGCAAACCTGGGTTTGCGCGGCATAGTCGGTTTTGACGGGCAGCAAGCATTCCAGCCTGAAGCAGGAGAATTGCTTCGCTACCCCGTGGAAGGCAATGCGGACCCCCACAAGGGCACTCTCATCATGTGGGCGGCTGGAATGGATTATGCCCCCATGGACAAGGCAACCGATGGCAAGAACAGGGGCAACATCGCACTGGCGCACCTCATGTTCGACAATGCTGGCAGAAATGTCTACTACCAGTTCTACATGTACGAGGACAAGATCTATTTCGAGTGGTGGAGCAGCGTGCCTCCACACGGCTTCAGCCAACTGGCGCGTACCACTGCGGACTGCAAGGGCTTCCGCAAGGGCAAGTGGTTCCAGGTTGCCGCCACTTGGGATGACAAGACTGTCTGCCTCTATGTGAACGGCAAGAAGATAAGCGAAGTGGCGCATCCTCAAAAGGTGGAGAAGACCTACGACATCAAGGCAGAGAACAATGCAAAGTCCTTCATTGGCGTCAAGAGTCCATTCTGGGGCGATGAGCACAAATGGGCCACGGCTGTTGATGACTTTGCAATCTATTCCAGACCATTGACCGCATTGGAAATAGAGAACCAATATCTTGCATTGCTGAAGGACAAGTCTGGCGTTGAAATCAGGGAGTATTCATTGGAACTCAACGGCGTCTGCACTGGAAAGTATGACAAAATCGAGCGCCTGGAAGTGGAGTTTGACTTTGCGGCCCTGAATGAGAAACTTTCAGAAAAGTTGAAGAAGGGCGAACTTGAAGTCAAGTACGAGGTAGTCGCTCCAAATGGAAAGAAGCAGAATGGAACCTGGACATTCAAGGAAGGCGGGAATATGTGCCGCATCCTAGATGGCATCAATCAGGTGGGCGAATATACGGTCAACACCTCCATCGGCGATAGCAAGGTATCTGCAAAGACATACAGGCCTGATTATTCATGGATAGGAAATGGATTTGGCGATGATGACGCGGTACCGCCAATGTGGAAGGACTTCGCGGTCAATGGACGCACGGTGACTCTCTGGAACCGCCAGTATTTCTTTGGAGACGGGCCGCTTCCTGAAAAGATCACCTGCTACGGCAATAGGCAACTTCTAGCCAAAGCACCAAAGTTGCTCATTGATGGCAAGGAGCCCAAATGGAAGAAGGGCAAGGTCGAAAAGAAGGTGCGTTATGTTGTATTCCATGGAACTGGCACCATCGGCAAAGCCCAAATCTCATACGCCACTAAGGTGGAGTATGACGGCATGATAAAGTTCGACTGGACAATTGACGGCTCGCCTGAAATATCCTCGATGAATCTGGAATGGCAGATGGCGCCCGAAAATCATCAGTTCCTCATGAGGCCTATCCTGGATGAGGAAAAAGAACAGAAGCGGGCCTTCCCCTATCCCAAGATGGGTGGAAGCGCCGCCGCGAAGATGTTGTGGTTTGTCTCTGAGAAGAAGGGCGGCTTCGCGTACACAATGGAAAGCGATGCCAACTGGCGCTATGATGCGGCAAAGCCTGTGTTCTTTGCGGACAAGGGGACTGGCGAATGCCGTGTGGAGATGATCAACCAGAAGACGCAAATGCCAAAGGGCACGGACTATTCGGCTCTGTTCATTGCAACTCCTGTTCGTCCCCTTCCTGAGGAGAATAGACTGGTCAGGTTGGATGGCGGCAAGTATGGTCTTATCGGTTCCAAGAAGGATTGGCAGGGCGCTTGCCAGCACATGCCTGGCGAGGAACCTAACTTCACTCTTGTTTACAGAAACAAGGCAGAACACAGTGTTTCCATATATGGAGCAACTGGCTCATTGACGTCAAATGACCCAGAGGCGGCCTACATACGCAAATATGTTGAGGTGCCAGGCGAGTACAAGTACATAATGAACAAATGCAAGCCTCTTGGAAATGGCGAGTACAAGACCACGTTCGGCACGTCGCAGCCCTTCTGCGAATCCTGCTGCATTGGTGATTACCTGCTCTACAGCCAGCATAAACTCTACACCCATCCGCTTGCAAGCAAATTCTGGCAGGTGTATTACGACCTGGCGGGAGACGGAATGTGCGGCAACAGGCTTCATGGCTGCTGCTTTGAGGACAAGTTCGGCAGGACCATCAGAAAGTTCAGCGTGCTCAATTCCCGTGAGATCATGCGGCGCACTTTGGTGTACGCCCA
>JAFSTJ010000265.1 GCA_017450525.1 Victivallales bacterium
AGATTTTAAATATATTGTTTTAATAAGAAATGAAATATCGTATTTTCCTTTTATTAAATTATCTAAATCAATTCTAAAAATACTACTATATAACTTGATTTATGCAAACACCTGCTATATTTCACCTCAAATAACAAATAGGCAACCACCTGTTTGTCCATTATTGCATTAAGGAGGTGACTTATGGAAAAAAAGACTGATATGCTTGCGGCTAACGGTAGGCGCAAAGGCAAACCCAGACGTCCATTGGACGCGGCGTCAAAGATGTTTTTTGGGAGATATGATGTTGCGGGTGATCTGTTTACCTATGGTCTATTCCGCGGCAAATATGTGGTAAGGCCAGAATATCTAACCTTGCTTGATCCATCCCATTACAGGACAATCCAAAAAGAGGACAGCGTTCTTTCCAGTGACAATTCATTCAATGATTTGATGTTCAAATTGCACATTCCAGAAATAGACAAGGATATTGGCCTTGCGCTGGAATTGCAAAGCAGGGAAGCGCCTGACATGGCAAGCCGCGTCATGTCATACGAGGCTCGCTTCGCCGAGGAAGGACGCCAGAAGTTCAGCAGCGGCACAGGAACTGTCATGCCCGTCATAAGTTCCGTGTTGAACCTAGATACAAGTCCATGGAGCGGCAGTCCATACCTGTATGGTGACATATCGTCACTGCCAGACTTCATTCAAAAATTGGTAAACAACTACAAGTTTTCCATAATGAATATCACGGACTTGGCAAAAAAAGCAGACATAATGACTTGTAGCAACCTAAGGGCTGTGCTAAATTGCGTTCGCTATAGAAACAATACGGCAATGCTACGTGCCGCCTTGAAAAACGGAATGCCAAATGGAATATATCCTTGGGATGCAGCTGTTCTGCTGAATCTGTGCCTTGGCATGAAAATGATAATCCAAGACGACGAGGAGGAAATTGATATGTGCAGAGGAATCGAAAAATGGGTTGAAAGCGCAACTAGAAAAGCGATGAAAGAGGGGAAAAAAGAGGGAATCAAAGAGGGAAAGAAAGAGTTGCTTCAATCCATAATCATAAAAATGCTTTCACAGGCAAGACCAGTCGCTGACATAATCGCAATAACAGGAGCTAACAGAACTATGATCCGTTCCGTGGCAGAGCAGAACAACCTTGCCCTTTTGTAATGGCGGCACACAAAAGAACTATTCAACTCAAGTCATTTTTCACTGTTCACTAATCGCAAAGCGCAGCCTCTATTTCCGCCAGGGAGATAGGTCCCTCCCTCAGTACCACAGGCTTCTCTCCCAGCAGTGATAGCACGGTTGAGGCCTGACCTCCCGTGATGCTTATTTCGCCGCCGTCAAGCACTGCATCGGGTTCGCCATCCAAATCACATACGGCATCTTTTGCGTTCAAGGCTGGCGGCTTGCCTGACAGATTTGCGCTGGTTGCGGCCAGGGGCTTTCCCAATCTCTGTAGCAAGCGCAACATGAAGTCATTGTCTGGTATGCGGAAGCCAATGGAGCCGCCATCATTATCTGGAGCAACAATTGTAATGGGACCAGGGCAGAATTTTTCTGCTACAGCCAGTACCCTTGAATTGCAGACAATTCCCGCCTGCTCCGCCATTTCCACGCTGGATGCCAGCATCTGCAACAATTTGTTTGCGGGGCGTCTTTTCAATGCATAGATTCTAGCGCGGCCTTCCTCGTTATCCCACAGTGTCACCAATCCATAGACAGTTTCCGTCGGCAATACAACGACACCGCCTTCCAGCAATATCCGAGCCACCTTCTCTAGCGCGGAGTTGTCACTAATATCCAGCCTAAGCATCATTTCAGCAAATAAAGAGCAATGCCAGCCGCCACGGAGGCATTGAGTGAATTGATCTTGCCTGCCTGGGGTATTGCGGCCACTGCGGTGGAACTATTGAGGATAAACTGGCTGACGCCTGCATTCTCGCCACCCACCACAAGCAACAGCTTTTCATTATTCTCGCTGCGCAATGCCTCCAGTTCCACCTTGCCAGCACCGTCAAGCGACACCACGCTGTAGCCTTCCTCCAAGGCGATTTTCACATATTGGTTAGGCGAGCAATTACAGGCAATGGAAAGATGCTCGCAGGCGCCTGCGGACGATTTTGCCACGGAAGGCGTCACCAACGGCGCCCCACGCCTGGGCAGAAGCACATTCTTCCACCCGAATATCTCTGCGCTTCGCATTATGGCCCCCACATTATGTGGGTCCTCTATGGAATCCAGCAGCACCATGCGACGCTGCCCAAGCATATCCGCAAATGGCGTATATTGGAATTCACCCGCATCCAGCACAGCACCCTGGTGCTCCCTGGTGCCACTCAAGTCAAACAACTTCGCCTTGTCAGCCCACTCTATCCTGACACTTCGAGCCTCAAGAAACGAGGCCAGTTTCTTGAGCCTGGGATTCGCAGTGCCCTCCTTGTTAAGCCATACCTTGCGTATCTCACGTCTGGCTGCCCTGACCGCCTCGAACACGGGGTTTATGCCATATATCCTGCCAATTGCATTTTCCATCTGTGAAAATCCTTATTTGAGAATGCCAATGGAATTGAGAAGAACGATTAGAAGGCATGGAATCACAACAATACACATGCAGAACTGAAATATGCTCCGACGCTTCCATTGTGTGCCAGTGGGGTCCACTTCCTTGCAGAAGCGTTCCAAACCAATGACAGCGGTCACGAGAATCGTAGTCAAAATAGCGCCCAGGGGCATAATGATGTTGTTTGCCAGGAAATCCAGTGTGTCCAGAATGTCCATGCCTTTGTAGCGTTCAATGAATGCCAGCGGATGCACATTGGAAAGTAGGCTGTATCCCAGAATGGTCACAAAGCCCACGACGATTATTTCCACAAAGCCCAGGACAATGGCCCGCTTGCGGCTTAGTTTCAGTTCCTGCCCTAATGTCTGCACATTGGTCTCAAGCAATGAAATTGCGGAGGTCGCAGCAGCGAACAATACCAGAAGGAAGAAGATTATGGCGATAATGCGCCCGCCTGAAAATGACGCAAATACCTTTGGCATCGTGCAGAACACCAGGCCTGGCCCAGCGGACTCCGCCGCCTCCTTCCCGCCAAAGGAAACGACAGCGGGGATGATCATCATGCCCGCCAGGAATGCAACGCCAGTATCGAATATCTCGACCTGGTTCACATTCCCCACAAGATTGTCCTCCTGACGCATATACGAGCCGTATGTAATCATGATACCCATGGCGATGGAAAGCGAGAAGAACAACTGCCCCATGGCGGCTACCACTGTCATGTAGCCGAATTTGCTGCTGTCAGGATAGAAGTAATAGCGGAAACCCTCACCCGCGTTGGGAAGGAAGCAGCAGTAGATGCAGATGCCAATGCACATCAGCACCAGAAGTGGCATCAGTATCTTGTTGAAGCGCTCAATCCCCTTCTCGACGCCCATGCCTACAACCAATATCAATATGGCCGCGAATATGCAAAAATAAAGGATAGGTTCCCAAGTGGAGGTAATGAAGTTGGTGAAATAGTACGTGGAGGCGTCTTTCAAGGCGCCGTCAACCAAAACAGTGGCATCCCTGTGGAATGCGCTGATTGGAGTTGTGAGCATAGCCACAAAATATTTGGTAACCCAGCCACCAATAACACAGTAATATGGAACAATGATGATAGGCGCGATTGAATTAAGCCAGCCGCCTATGCGAACCGACCCAAGAAAGGAATCCTTTCCCGCGCACAAATCGCGGAAGGCGCCAATAGGCCCCTTGCCCGTCATGCGTCCGATGCAGTTCTCCGCAACAAGAAGGGAATAACCGAAAGTCAACACGAGAAGCAGATACGTCATCAGGAATATGCCGCCGCCATATTTTGCCGTCAAATATGGGAAACGCCAGATGTTTCCTAATCCCACTGCGGAACCAGCAGCAGCCAACACATAGCCTATGCGGCTTGAAAAACAATCTTTCTTCATAATACTGTCAATATTGCAATTGCCTCCAATATAATTACAACAAAGTCGAGGCGGTCTCCGCCAGTTCGGAACGCTCGCCATGCACCAGCGTAACATGCGCGGCTAGCGGACTTTCTAGAAAACGCCCCACAAGACGCGTCAGCCCATTTGAACGAGCGTCCACGTACGGATTGTCTATCTGAGCAGGGTCGCCAGTAAGGACCACCTTGCTGCCAAGTCCAACTCGGGTAATCGCAGTCTTCACCTCCAGCGGCGTCAGGTTCTGTGCCTCGTCAATGATAATGAACTGGTTGGGTATGCTGCGTCCGCGTATGTATGTCAATGGCTCAACGCTGATTTCAGGGCAGTTCAGCACGTCGTTGGGCAGCAGTCTGCCGCCGCGCCTGTCCATGGAGCGTATAAGTTCAAGGGCATCATAGACAGGCTGCATCCATGGCCGCATCTTGTCATTAATGTCGCCAGGCAGATAGCCCAAATCCCTGCTCACAGGCATGGTGGGACGGAACACCAGCAGCTTCTCATAGCGCTTTTGGCCGAAAATCTGCTGCAACGCGGCTGCAATGGCAAGCAAGGTCTTGCCTGTGCCTGCCCTGCCCGCCAATGTCACCAGCGTTATGTCTGGATCCATAAGTGCGTCCAGCGAGAATGTCTGCTCTATGTTGAGGCTCTTGATGCCACAAGCAGTGCGATTTGCTTCGGACAGTTTCCTCAACACGCCCTCATTGGCATGAAAACGTGCGCATATTCCCTTGGACGGGTTGTCCTTCTCATGCAGAAACGCATACTGGTTGCTGTGCATCTTGAAGCGCTTTGCTGGGACTGCTTCGCCTTCCCTCAAGGACGCCAATGTCTTCTCGTTGGTGGCAATGCGCACCCAGCCTCGCATAGTGTCCGTATCCACAGGCGTGTCCTGGCCGTAGTCCTGTGCCTCCAGTCCTAGTGCATCCGCCTTCACACGCAGATTCACGCTCTTGGTCACTAATACAGGCTTTTCCCTCTTCTTTAGCAGTTGCTCTGCCAAAATCAAAAGCGCCGCATCGGAACGTACACCAGGCTGCACTGGACTTGCCACCTTTATGACCGAGCCATTTTCTAGTTCCACGCCTTCCTTAAGGCTGCCCTTCTTGCGCAGCTCATCGAAGGCAAGTGCCGCTGAACGTGCATTGCGGGCGGTTTCGTCGGTGCCGTGCTTGAAATTGTCCAAATCACCAATCACCTCAATGGGTATCAGAAGTTTCTGCCCTGGAAAATTCCACAGTGCCCTGGCATCAAAAAGAAGTATGTTTGTATCAAGGATGTAAATGCAGTCCTTCATGATCTAAAGAGAAAATAGTTTTCTGAATGTCTCGACCTGCCTCTTGATGGAATAGCCACCCTTTGGCGCCAGCAATTTTCCAGCCCAATTCTCGCCACACTGGAAGCAAACCTCGGTCTGATACTCCAGCATGCGGGGGCAACTGCGCAGACGCGGCATAAGCTGGCTCCAGTCGATATTGCCGTCGTACGGCATCGAGTGCAGGTCGCCATAGCCATTGTTGTCGTGAATATGAGTGGTGACAATGTACGGGAACAACTTGTCCAGTGCAGCAGGTTCCTCGATTATGCCGTTCTCCCACCAACTGCTAGGCATGTAGCTGGCATAAAGTTCTGACTTCTTGCCTGGGAATGGCGCCATCAGATTGGCATGCCCAGTATCGTAACACACGCCCACCGCAGGACTTGATGAATAATGATTCACATAATACAGCACTTCATCAGGCGAATTTGGCGGCTCAAAGGAATTCTCCACCGCAATCACAACACCGCATTTCTCGGCAACTGGAACCATTACATCCAATGCCTCCAGTGTATTGCGCCGCAAGATTTCCAAAGGGGTATGATACTGAGGCACCACATGGAAATACGCGCCTGGATGCACAGTGTAGGTCTTCACACCAAAGTCCGCTGCAATCTGCAAGGAGCGAATATGTTCCGCAATCATGCGCGGCCTCTGTTCCTGCTCAATTATATTTAGGTCGTCATTCCTACCGCATATTGCGTGCATTGCCACAAAATGCACTCCATACTCAGCACATAATGACTTCATATAATCCAGAAATTCTGGCTCATCCAAACACTTTCGTATAAGCTGGTCAGTAAACACGAAATGCTCAATGCCGTAATCCAGATATTCCCTTATTATGAAAGGCCATTTTTCCTGTGGAAAATCCATCCAATGGAAATTATATGCCAAGTATGCTTCACTCATTTCATTCTCCATATTTTATCCACGTGGACTGTGGACTGTGGAC
>JAFSTJ010000022.1 GCA_017450525.1 Victivallales bacterium
ATAGCATTGGCAGGAAATCCGAACTGCGGCAAGACCACATTGTTCAACGAACTGACAGGCAGTGCGCAATACGTAGGCAACTGGCCTGGCGTGACTGTTGAGAAGAAGGACGGGCGCCTGAAGGGGCACAAGGACGTAATCATCCAGGATTTGCCTGGCATCTACTCGCTTTCGCCCTACACGCTGGAGGAAGTCGTGGCGCGGCGCTATCTGGTCAACGACAAGCCCAACGCAATTATCAACATCATCGATGGCACGAACATCGAGCGCAACATGTATTTGACCACGCAACTTCTTGAACTTAACATACCAACAGTCGTGGCCGTCAACATGATGGACTTGGTGAAGAAGAACGGGGATAAGATTCAACTGGAGAAATTGTCTGAGGCATTGGGATGCCCAGTGGTGCCAATCAGTGCATTGAATGGAGACGGCTGCAAAGAAGCAGCTGAAAAGGCAATGGAAATCGCCCAGTCAGGCAAATGCGGCGAACACCCGCATGTATTCTCTGGCTCCGTGGAACATGCCATAGCTCATATTGAGGAATCCATTGACAAAAAAGTTGACAAGCAGAACCTGCGCTGGTTTGCAGTCAAGATATTTGAGCGTGACGAGGAGGTCCTCAAGGAATTGCATCTGGATAAAGAACTCTTCTCCCACTTGGATGAGCATATCAAGGACTGCGAGAAGGAGATGGAGGATGATTCTGAAAGCATCATCACCAACCAGCGCTATGCCTACATTAAGAAGTTGATTGAACAGACCGTGAAGAAGAAGGCTGCGCCTGGCAGCCTGTCACTGTCGGACAAGATCGACCATGTGGTGACTAACCGCGTGCTGGCTCTGCCTATATTCGCAGTCATAATCTGGTTCATGTATTGGGTTTCTGTCTCAACTGTGGGTACCTGGATGACAGACTGGGCAAACGACGGTGTGTTCGGTGACGGCTGGTTCGTGGCATGGACAGCTGACAGCGCGCTCTTCACATCGAAGGAAGTCAAGGAGCGCAATGCCGCCGCAGAGAAGGCCTTTGACGCAAAGGCGGCGCTTGCCGAGAAGAATGAAGAAATCGAGGCTGCGAATGCAGAGGCCAAAGCTTCCTGGCAACTGGCATGTGCAAAAGCCTGGGCAAAGGGCGAAGCACTTCCAGAAGAACCTGAATATGAAGAAAAGGCAAGCGAGGTGGAGTTCGAACCCGAGACGTGGGAGAGCGTCTCTGGCGACTATGGGGACGCCAAGTTGCGCGTGGAGAAATTCGAGGCCGCGTATGCCAAGGCTATAGAAGAAGCAGAGGCACTTGGCAAGGAGGCCGAGGAGGCCGCGGTGCTTGTGAAGTCCGCCACCGAAAAGGCTGCCGCTGCGGCGGACAAGGAGCAGGCCGCCCTGTATGTCAAGTTGCTGACACAGGACGCCGCTGAAAAGCAGGCTCTCTTCGAAGCCGTCAAAAAGATTGGTTCCAAGCCCGAAAATGAAGGGAAAGAAGATGAAGAGTTCAAGATTGAGCATCCCGAACTGGCCAAGTTGCTGAAGGTCCCAGTCTATTTCGAGGATGAGGAAAGTGGTGAAATTGACCACACAGAAATCATCGGCTACGAGAGTTACCTTGAGAATAAAAAGGCGGCTGCAGAGGAAAACGAGCCCAATCCCTCCAAATATGGCCTTTGGGTACCAGGCATACCTGGCCTGGTAGAGGCATTCCTTGACAAGATAGGCGCCAACGATTTCTTCAAGAGCCTGATTCTGGATGGCATAATCGGCGGCGTCGGCACCGTGTTCGGCTTCCTGCCGCAGATTCTGATTGTGTTCCTATTCCTGGCCTTCCTGGAGGACTGCGGCTACATGGCGCGTGTCGCCTTCATCATGGACCGCATATTCCGCCGCTTCGGCCTTTCAGGCAAATCCTTCATACCCATGCTGGTGGGCACTGGCTGCGGCGTGCCCGCTGTCATGGCGACACGCACAATAGAAAATGAGAACGACCGCCGAATGACCATCATCCTCGCCACATTCCTGCCATGCGGCGCAAAGGTTGCAATCATCGCCATGATAGTCGCGGCATTCTTCCCTGACAGCAATCTGGTGGGACCAAGCATGTACTTCATCGGCATTGCCATCGTCATCCTGGGCGGCATTGCATTGAAGAAGACAAAGGCATTCGCTGGCGAGGCGGCGCCATTCGTCATGGAACTGCCCGCATACCACATGCCCAGCCTCAAGGGCGTCCTCATCCACACATGGGAACGCGGCAAAGGCTACGCCATCAAGGCAGGTACCATCATCTTCGCAGCCTGTATCGTACTCTGGCTCCTGATGCACTTCGACTGGCACTTCAACCTGCTGGACCCCAAAAGCGCGGAAGGCCTGGAGCAATGCATGCTTCATGACATCGGGCAGTGTTTCGCCTGGATATTCAGGCCACTGGGCTTCGGCAACTGGCAAGGCACAGTGGCCTGCGTTTCCGCTGAAATCGCAAAGGAACAGGCCACTGCGACACTGGCGCTGCTTTCGCCTGACGTGGCTGGAGGCACACTCAAGGGCATACAAGTGCTGTTCGCAGATATGGTACCCGCAACCATAACTAACCCAGCAATGCGCGAAATGTACGCCAGCCTGATCGCCTTCAGTTTCATGGTATGCAACCTGTTCTTCCCCCCCTGCCTGGTCGCCATCGCCACCACCTGGCGCGAAATGGGAAGTGCCAAGTGGGGATGCATCGCCATTGGCTTCCAATTGCTGGTGGGCTATTGCCTGGCGCTGGTATGCTTCCGCTTGGGCGTTTTCTTCCGTGCGGGCGCATCATTCGGCGTTGGCCAGATTGCGGCAGTAATCGTGATACTGCTCACACTGTTCGCAGTGTTCCGCCCAGCGCCAAAAGAAGATAAAACGGAGGCGGTCAAATGATTGCAAACATTGTTATTGGTCTTGTCATTGCAGTACTGTTCATTCTAGCCGTGCGCCACATCCTCAAGAAGCGTAGTTGCGGTGATTGCGGTTGCGGCTGCGGAAAGGATTGCCACTGCGGCAAGAAATAGCGTTCCTGAGGAAAACACGGCCACCTGGCCGTGTACTCAGGACGCCGGACTTACGACGCCCTAGACCTGAGTTATGCAGCAAGCTGCCAATAGGAAGTCCGGCGTCCTGAGTGCACGGCCAGCCCACCACC
>JAFSTJ010000266.1 GCA_017450525.1 Victivallales bacterium
ACATCGCCCAATTCCTCCATGAATGCAATAGCATCCTCGCCAGACACATTGCACAGCAATACAAGCCCCCTGCCCTCGCACCATTTGGAGAAACGTTCGAAAATCGCCTTGTAGTTGCTGGCGGAACTGTGCCTCGGAACGGCGTCCTTTGCAGTGAAATCGCGGCAGCTTTTCGGACGCCGTGGACACTCCATGAACATACGCCAGCCATTGTCCACCCTGCCCCTCAAATTCGCCAACTCCATTTCGGCGGACTGCGCCGCCTCCTTTGCATCGCGGTAGTCGTGCATCAATAGACGTGCACGCTCCGCCTTGTCTTCCTCACGAATCGGAACCAGCAGCCTGTTTGCGGCGGCCTGCGCCTCCTTTTTATTCGTCACTGGCAAGCCATCCGTCCCAATAAGCCTGACACGGTGTTCCCTGCCCTCCGCCTTGTATCTAATGTACCAAACGCCCTTAGCCCCAAGTTGATAGATATGCCCTCTTGTCCTGCACGCCATATACAAAACCTCCTTGCAAGGGCATATAGTAGCCCACCTTGACCACCTTTCAAGCAAAAGTGGATAAAAAGGGATAAAAAATACAAAATTCCTGCTTATTAACAACAACTCAAAATCTGTTGTCCTTTGGGCGTGCGGGTTCGATCCCCGCCTCCGGTACCACTGCTAATCATCTTATTTCCCACATAGTTCAGGCCGTTTCCAAATATCTGCTGGAAACGGCTTTTTGTTTGTCCTGAATCGGAAATATGTTCAAAGTGGCTACGTTCGATGCACCTCAACATAGGCCATTTCTATTGGAAAAATAGGTCTTTTGAAGTATATTACCGACTTTGACGGCAGATGACGGATGACCGCTCCACCAGGGGAGGAAAGTCCGGACACCGCATGGCGGGAAGTCCAGTTGAAAAGCTGGATGCTTCAGGGCAAACCTGTTGCAAGGAAAGTGTCACAGAAAACAAACAGCCCTAGCGGGTGATGGTGAAAAGGCGGCGTAAGAGACCACCGTATGTGCCAGAGATGGCATGTTGCAAGACAAACCCCTTCCGGTGCAAGGCCAAATAGGGAATGAGACGCGGCCAGTGTCGCGCATGGGGTAACCTATGCTCAAATTCCGGGTATCGGCTGCTTAGATGAATGGTCATCAGTCGCGCAAGCGGCTACAGAATCCGGCTTACAGTCACCTGCCGTCTTGTTATACAATCCTTGCCACGGGAGGCGCAATGCGCTCCAACAAATTCAAACTTATACACGAGATAAGCGAAGTCATTGCACGCACCTCGGATCCAATGGGCGGCCTTAACAAGGTCACCAAGTTGCTGCACGAGCATCTGGACGGTCCGGAGACAATGCTTTTCGCCTACAATGCACAGAATGGCACGATAAGCCTGGTTGCCGCATACGGAACCTGGGCGGACCAGGTTGGCATTCTCTCGTTCAATGCAAATGAAGGCCTAACTGGCATTGCCATACGTTCAGGCAAAATTCTGAATATAGACGACCAGAACGAATACAGGTCACGCACAGCCATACCAGGCAACCAGGCGGACACACAAGCGCACAAGGAAATGCATGGCCTTTGCATAACTCCACTTGAACTGGGAGGCTCGATAATAGGCGCAATCGGCCTGGCAAGGCGCCAGAAACGCAAGTTCAGCAAAAGCATACTTGACACATTGGAGGAAATCGCAGCGCCACTGGCAATGTTCATCACAAACGCCCTGCTCCTGAAACAGAATCTTGAAGGTGCCAACGCATTCTCGCTGCACAGGGAACGCCCAGCAAAATCTGTGGTGGACAACAAGCCACTGCGTGGCCGTCCAATCACACGCGGCGTAGTCTGCGGGCATGCAATCCTGATGTCTGGCGTGGACGATTTGCTGGTTATCAAGCGTCTGCCGCCTCCAGTCAACAATACAAAAGAGCAAATCGAGGCGGAAAAGAAGCGCTATCTGGACAGCGTAGAGGCGGCACGCAGAAACTGCCAGCGCACTGCACGCGAAATGGCACAGACCATACCAGAAGGCGATTGCGAAATATTTGAAATGCACGCCATGCTGCTGGACGACCCGTCCCTCAAGAAAACCATCCTGAAATACATTGGCGAAGGACACTCCCTGAACATGGCACTTGCAGCGGCGCTGCGCACATTCTCCGCCCAATATCAGAAAATAGAGGATCCATATCTGAGAGAGCGCCTCTTTGACATAAAGGACGTGCTCCTCAACATAAAAAACGCCGCTGACAATCTGGACGGCAAAGTTCCAGAAACACCACAGGAGAACGAGGTGTTCTCGGACTTCCGCAGAAACATTGTCATTGCCCATGACCTGCTGCCATCGCAGTTGGTTGGAATGCCATTGAAGAAGGTGACAGGCATCGTGCTTGAGGACGGCGGAGCCACCTCCCATGTGGCAATCCTAGCCCGCGCCCTGCAAATACCAAGGATAGTTGGCGTTCCTTGGATAAAGGAACTGGTGCACTCGGGAGACAGCATCCTGCTGGATGCGGATACAGGCAACTGCTATGTACGCCCCTCGGTTGAAATTGTCCGTCAGTTCGGTGCTGCTCTGAAGATGTACAGGGAACAAGCGGAACGGCACAATGAACAACTGGAACTTGAGTCACTGCTGCCATCGCAGACCAGGGACGGTGCACAATTTACTTTCGCTGGCAACTTCGCCCTTCTTAGCGAACTGCCCATGATGAAGCACTATGGCGTAACTGAAATCGGCCTGTACAGGACCGAGTTCATGTTCATGATACGCAACGTCCTCCCCACGGAGGAAGAACAATTCTCCGTGCTGAAGAGGCTGGTAACCACAGCAGAAGGCGCACCTGTCAACATACGATTGCTGGATGCAGGTGGAGACAAGCCCCTGCCATACATGAACGCCTGGTCCGACGAGGACAATCCAGCACTGGGTTGCAGAGGCCTGCGCTTCCTGCTGGCAAATCCTGACATCATGATGCCGCACCTTCGGGCAATCCTTCGCGCCACCGCATTTGGAAACGTGAACATACTGCTTCCAATGGTGGCGGATTTGTTTGATTTCCATGCTGCAAAGGAGGCGCTCAAGAAGGCGGAGCAGCAACTCCTTGCTGAAAACATTCCCGTTTTCCCCTACAAGCTGGGCGTGATGCTGGAAATACCTGCGCTTTTCCGCGTTTTGGATATATTATTGCCACACATAGACTTCATCAGCATCGGCACTAACGACCTGGTGCAATTCCTGTTCGCTGTTGACAGGGGTAATCCCAACCTCACCCGCTGGTACAGACAATGCCATCCAGTCGTGCTACGCATCATCAGGGACACATGCCGCATCGTGGCGCAATATCCAGGCAAATATGTGTCGCTATGCGGTGAATTGGCTGGCTCCAAGCGGGCATTGCCGCTGCTGATTGGCGCAGGAATACGACGCTTGAGCATGACGCCATCCCGCATCCCCGTGCTAAAGAAGCAATTGTCGCAATATGAAGTGCCCTGGTGCGAAAGCCTGCTGGACCAGGTGCTTGCGAAATGCGGCTCTGAAATGGAAACAATGAAGTTGCTGGAAGAATACGACATTAAATCATAAAAAGGACAAGAACAATGATTAAGAACTGCACGATCAAGGCACCATTCTTTGAGATTGGCCCCAAATCCTACCTTTATGGCAATGATGTGATTGAACTGGCAAAGGCAGCGGACACCGCATCTGAAAAATACAACGTGGATGTGATATTCACCACGCCTGTGGTTGAAATCGCACGCGTCAAGGCCGCCACCAAGCGCATTCACGTCTTTGCTCCACACATGGACCCACTCAGACCTGGCAGAGGACTGGCAGACACACTGCCCGAATCACTGGTGGCCGCTGGCGCAGAAGGCGTAATGCTGAACCATTGCGAAAAGCCGCTGACATTGAGCGTGCTGAAGGAGACCATAGCCAGGGCGGATGAAGTGGGCCTTGCCACAATCGTCTGTGCAGATTCCATGGCAGAAGCCAGCATGATTGCCATGCTTAAGCCCAACATCATCGTGGCTGAGCCATCCGAACTCATCGGCACAGGCGTCAGTGTAGGCCCTGAATATGTGGAGGCAGCAACTCGTGCAGT
>JAFSTJ010000267.1 GCA_017450525.1 Victivallales bacterium
ACAAGCCATCTAGGAAGACCGCCGTGCCTGAATTCCGAATATACATAAGGTCCAGGACGCAATATCACGCCTAGCCCGACTTCTGCCGCCGTCTCCAGAAACTGGCTTATATCGGTAATGCCATCGCCTTCGTCAAAACGAAAAACACCCTCTTCTGGTTCATGCACCAGCCAAGGGCAATATGAGGCAATGCAGTTGCCTCCCGCTGCCTTCCATAACTGCATCGCCTTCTTCCAGTTGGACTTTGGCACCCTGAAATACGGAATCTCGCCACTAAGAAGTTCACCCTGCCTGCCATTGATTACAAAGGCATCGTTTCTGATTTCCAGTTGCATTAGCACCCCGCTTATTTATTACCACTGTGCCTCAATGGCAGCCTCGCCTGTGAAAACCTCATTTGTTCCATCTGCAGTAGCCAAATGCGTCCTGCCGTAGTCGCGTGATGTGTCCACGCCAAAGCCAAGCCCCTCTGGCAATTCAAAGACAAAGTCGCCGGACTTTACCTCGTCAATTGGCTGTTCCAGCCATTGCAGGAATCTGTCCTGCACTAGATTATTTGGTCCCAGTTGGTATTTTCTGCCATCGCAAGTCAAGGTTGCCGAACATGGCGCACCACCTAGCATGACAGGAATGCGCACCTTGACATTTCTAGTGCCTGAAGGGATACACAGTTGCTTCTTTATTGCAATGCCCCCGCGCGGCGCCTGCAAATAGCTGAAACCGCCTACAGTGAAGGGACCATGGTCATACAGGAGGCTGGTATCGGGGAATTGGCAAAGAAGCCCATTGGGACGCGCAATTCTGTAAATTGCAGGCACCATATTTTCCTCCCAGAAGCCATATAGGAAACATACTGCAAATATGGAGACTATGCCGCACAATGCAAGTGCAAGTCCTTCATCACGTTTAAGTTCCTTTCGCCTTGCAATCTTGTCCACAAGCATATCCAGCGCATATCCTGCCGCAATTGCCATCAATGGCAGGCTTGTTATGCGAAAACGCGCCAAATTGTAGAACAAAGCCGTGGCAAACCAACTGCAAAGCAGCATGTACATGAAAAACAGGCATGGCGCAAATTGTGGATTGCGCTCGCGCCAGGACTGCCGCTGGCCTTTCAGCAAAAACAACAATCCTAGGAAGGCAAGGCTTCCAGTAATGGCGAATGGCGGCAACGCGGAAAGCCAGGGACACGCCCTGCCCTCATGTTCAAGTGACACATTATTGGGTATTTCACGCCTGTCCCAGAACAATAATGCTGCACGCCACTTCAAATCCAAAAACACCAGCGGCTCGCGGACCGCCCAGCACAATATGTTGCTCACCATGCTGACGTGCCCATCTTCGGGGCGTGCCTCGTCCAGTGCCACCCATCTGCTATAGGTCAGGGGATATTCAAGACCGCCAGGCGGCGCCTCGGGCGTGTTTCCCAGCGCCAACACCTTGCCACCCGCCGTGGAGGCACCGCACCAGCGTCCAGCATACTTGTAGTTGCGTATGGAATACGGCAGTTGCGGTAACTCAAAGATGATGGTCATAAGCAAGGCAAGCGAAACGACACGTATAATTGCCCCCTTCCTCGCATTACGCACAAGGTAGAACGCCAGTATTCCAGGCAGGAAAAGCAAGGCATTCCCGCGCGTCAAAGTTGCAATGCCAAGCAAGAGGGACAACACCAGCCAATGCCAAATACGATTCTTCTCCCAGGCAACAAGAGCCAACCACAGCAGCAATGCAATCCAGAAACTCTGCAATACCTCGAACAGCATGAATGGCGTGTAAAACACATGCATCTTGCTGATTGCCAGAATCAATGCGGCAAAAAAGCCCACTCTTTTTCCAAAAAGACGCTGTGCGGAAAGCCCTACCAGCAAACAGCCTGCCGCTCCAAGCAAAACCTGAATTGTAATGGCGGCAACTATGCCCGTGCCGCCAAAAAACCTGCAAAACGGCAGGAAAATACTGTAGTAGAAGGGCTGGTAATCAAAATGGTCTGGCCAATTGCCAGAGGATATCTCACCTGCCAGCCGCAAATATGTCGCCATATCAGTCAATGGCGAGGGGTTCTGCACCGCAGGCAAGCCATACATTTGCACCGATGCAACAAGACGCAATAACAATGCCAGCAACACCGCTAGCAGTAAAAGGCACTTGTATGGCTTGTCTTTCATGAAATACTTAAAGTGGACTGTGGACTGTGGACAGTGGACTGTAATTCGTTATGTGTCCGAGACGAAATCCTCCAAGAAAGCCGTACCTACAAAACGCGGGGCTTTCGCCCCGCGCACCTAACAGTCCACAGTCCACAGTCCACTGTTCACTGTCCACTGTCCACTATAGTTTGTCGTCCTCTTCCAGGCCGATCATTGTCTTCCAGCGTGGATTTTTTCTGGAGATATCTAGCGAGAAGAGGCGTTCTGTCTCATTGACTGGCAGGTTGAACACCTTCTTTTTCAGGATATGTGCGATCCAGCGTTCCAGTTTCAGCACCAGTAGTTTACGGCGCAGACGGCCCTGCATGTCCCTGTTCAGGATGTTGGGCAATGTATTTGTTGTGATGATTTCGTCCACGGACGCATCATTGAGGTTCTCCTTGACTTCAGCGCTGGAATAGAAGTGCGTCACCACGAAGATGATGCGGCTGGCGCCAGCTTCCTTCAAGTGGCGACAGCATTCCACAATCGTATTGCCAGTGCGGACCATATCGTCGATGACCACGATTTCGCGTCCCTTGATTTCCTCCAGGGATGTGGGGCTGTTTTCAGCGGCCTGTATCGTGACCTTTCTTTCACCGCTGCGGACCTTGTCCATCAACAGCAATTGTGGTTTGAGAGGCATCAGCAACTTGTCCGCCTCCTCGCACATGCAGTTATACACTTCCTTTACAAATGGGGCTGCCCCCTTATCAGGGGCACAGACAATAAAGCCATTGCAAGGATCCAGCATCTGCTCATGCTGTACAAGATACATTGCATACAGACTAGCGGGAGACAGGTTATAGAAGCGTCCGTTGAATTTCCTGTTGAACAAATCCTGCACGGAAACCGAATGGTTGTGCACTGTCAGCACTGCGTCCACGCCGCTAGTTGCAAGCAGTTCGGCATAAAGTTGCGCGGAGAAAGGCTGCCCGTCAAACTTCTTGTAGTCCTGGATGGTGCGTTGGAACGCCACATTGCCGTATTCTGGGCGGGCGCCCCTGTCCTGTGCGCTGTAGAACAGATCAGGCTCCACCAGCGTGACACTTTCCGCGCCATTGTCCTTGGCGGCCCTTGCCACCAGGAAAGTACGCATTGCCCTGGCATTGCGGGTGAATTCGCCGCTGCCTGTGGAGACTATGACCACATTCTTTCCTTCCAGAGAATGGCCAATGCGATGGGGGTCATCGGTCTCCCCGCAAATAAAACGAGGGCAGAACTCGCTGTTGGCAAAGTTCTTAAGCGCAATCTCGTCCGAGATATCTGTCTTCTGCCCCATGAAATACGCAACATCACTAGCCAGTGGATCGTCCGACACGGTGCCAACGACTACGATTTCCCCGCTCATCATTTTCTCCTTGATGCAAGTCCAGTTAAAATACAAAAGAATCAAGCTGGACATAATATATACCATTATCCAAAGAGGCAAGAGGCATTTACCAGCAGTTTTACATTGATTTTGATTTATGCCAGCCAGAATAAAAACATAAACAAGTTGCAAATTGATTTTCAGCATATATTTTGCAACAATTGTTTTTTGCGAATGCCAGACACTAGATTAAGGAGAGCGTTGCAATGTTGAAGTTGGGTTGTGCCGAAGAGATAT
>JAFSTJ010000268.1 GCA_017450525.1 Victivallales bacterium
CAGAAAGACATTACAGACGGCGACCTAACTCCAACGATAAGGCTGGACAATGTCTTCATTCCCTTCATCAAGAGACACTACAATCTACAAAGGCTAGAGAACAAAAACACTACCAGTTGGAGTAGTTGGCTGAAACAAGAAAGGATGTATGACTGGTGGCCTCCAGCCTGCTAGAATGAGGTTCATAAAGTACAGGAGTAAACGCGCCTTCTGGTCAATTCCGTCCCTCGTGGTTGAAATGCGCCGTTAGAGGTTATATTAAATAAGTGACAAAAACGACAATGAATTTAAATTTAGGACAGACGAGTTTGGGAGATAGATGAAAAACTACTTCAAACTGCATAGAAAGATTAGGGAGATAGCGTTTTTCGCGGTGTTTTCAATATTCATTTGGCTTGCTTTCGTCCTCTGGGCAAGATTCGATGCCGCAAGGCAAGAAAACAAGCGTAATAGGGAGCTTGCCTTAAAGCAATGTGGAGCAATGGTTCAAGATGGAGAAAAAGATGACTTGTCACGTACAGTCAATAACCTTCTTGAATCGGAGATTTTTAAACCAGAAGGTTGGGGAGGCGTTACATGGCAAGCGTGTGATATGTCCAAGAGTTTTCGTGAGGCAATGCACATTAAATCCGCAAAAATGAAGAATAATACAGGTGTTATTCTGCTGACTGGATTCCTTATTTGGTGTGCTTTTTTTGCAGTGTGGATGGTGTTGCATCTGTTTCATGCGCCTGCAAATTGTCATTTTTGTTATCTAATGATATCCATAGGCGTTTCCGTTTTCTTTTTGATTATGGCACTTGCTGCTCCCCCTGTGGATATGGGCTACTGTGCTAACGGTATCCGTTTTGACTTGGAAAATCTACAGAGGGCATTAGCACTTCCAGAGTTTCCTCAAAAGATTTTGGAGCAACTTCAAAATCCTCGTATATGCGGACCATATACGTACCTGTCGTACCGATTTGAAACGAAAGAATGACTATCGCCCAAATATCCTCTTATCAATGCATACGCCTTATGCTTTCTTGTAAATCTTTATGAAGCCCCTCCTCCGCAAAATCTTCTTCTGGGACGAGCCCGCACGGGGCGCGCAAGGGAGTTATTGATGGACGTTGAAGTTTTCCTCATCATTGTTCTAATAGTTGCGGCGATAGTCTGCGGTTGCTGTCTCTACAAAAGACAATGCACCACGTCGAAGCAGAATGACAGTGCGAAAGCAAGGACATCCTGGTGGGCGATAGGCTCCCTGATTGCCAGTGTGCCTGGCTGGCTATTTGGTCTAAGCATTTTCGGTTTCATCTTCGGCATAGTCGCGTTGGTCTGCATTCACCGTGAAAAAGGACAATTGTCTGGGAAGAGCCTTGCGGTGGCGGGTATTGTCTTGGGATTGATTGGAGGGTTGTTTTACTATTCTGCATGGTTATCGGCAATACTGGAGGCGAGGTCCGCGCATCACCGCATAAAGTGCCATGAAAACATTGAAGCCATCGTCATTGCAATACGACAATATGCATCCGTTCACGATGGCTATTTGCCCACACGGAGCGACTGGAAAAATGCGGTGTCGCCATTTCTGCGAACCAAAGAAGACGTTTTTTCCTGTCCAGAAGAGGCAAAAGGAAAGGAATCCTACATTTATCTTGGCGACAGCGGAATGAAGATAACCGACGAATTGTGGACACAAGGCGTTTGTTTTAGGGTTGGCCAGGCTCCTTCCTCCGAACGCCTGCAAGGCGTGCCGATTGTTTGCGAGAGTCGTGTGCGCCATACGCGACAATGCGGAGATACGTTGGGGGTTGGCTTTGTAGATGGAAAGGTGAGCCGCATAAATATCAGCGAACTTGATGCCAATATCCCGTCCCACCTAAAACAATCGCCGCCATTTGGTGTGATGTCCGATGCTGCTCTGCCCGTTGCTCCAAGATAAAATGGAAGAGCATTCCAAAGTTGGGTTCCGGCTTTTCTGGTGCCGTTTGGGGTACAACTCCTGACCCTTACTTGGGCGATTTTCGGGGTTTTCGGGCCACTTTGACAATGAAAAGTTGGAACTCTTTTAGCCAAGATTGAGAACTCCTTTTCGAGTTTGAACACACTTCAAAACGCAAGATAAAGGCCGCCAGGCAACCATGCCCGACGGTTGCGGTGACAAAATACTCTTGCCCATATCGCCAATTCCATGCCACGCGGTTGCAATGCGCTATGGACGAGGTAGATTAAGACTTAGGGCAAAAACGGGAATGGCAAAACTGCCATGCATCAAAGACAATCATCTATAGAGAGCGAAGTGGTAACATAATAACAAAGCTATGACAACTGGAAAAAGCAAAATCATTCTGGCATTACTGGCACTGTTTTGCTTGCCTTGCACAGCCTTAGCAAATGCGGGAACTCCTTTTGTGTTGGGAGTGTATTCACATCTGATCTTTGGAAACATCCTGATTGGCATTTTGGAAGCGAACCTGCTTAAGAAACTCAATGGAAACAATGGCTGGCACGCCGTGGCGTGGATGATTCTCGCTAATTACATTTCCGCATTCAGCGGATGCTTTTTCCTTGGGGCGTCCCATGACTGGTTTCAGACATGGACATTGAATACTCTCAAAGTCAACGCACTGATGCTTGCCGTGGGGCTTTGGCTTGTCACGGCAGTGCTTGAACTGCCATTCGTATGGCTTGCCATGGGCAGAGAAAACAGGAACTGGTGCAAGGCATTGAAATGCTCGTTCATAATGCAAAGCTTCTCCTATATTCTGCTTATTCTCTGGTATATGTTCTGTGGAAACAACTCCCTGCTGACCTGTAGAATAGTGGAAACAGGTGAAATTGAACTCCCCAACGATTCCTGCATCTACTATATAGGTGCCGATGACAACAAGGTCTATAAATGGCATTCCGCAAAACAGACTTCTGAGATTGTCTCGGAGCAGACGCTTACTGGTGAGCGTGTCAGACTATTTGCATTGCAGAAAACGCCCGATGATATGAAAGCCGACCTTGTGGCTGTCAGCATCCCATTTGGGGGAAGCGCTCAGCAGACACTGATTCTCCCACAATTTGCCGATGCAGCCAAAGTCATTCTTGAACCTTCTGTCGATGAGATATACAATTTCTCCAGGTTTTATTGGTTCAGCCGCACGCTGGGGGACGCAAAACAATCCAACTGCCGATTTGAAGCCCCGCCACACTATTCAGAAAGGGGGCTGTCATTGCTCTCAAGGCTTAGAAAAGGTGAAAAGGGTACTGACTACTACAACAAACCCGACAGATACGGCTTTAATCGAAGCGAATGGAAACGTGAGAAACGAGTGCTTGCACTCGCCTCTCCGCTTGCCGTTTGGAGCATCAACAACCCCATTCAGTTTTCCAATGACATCGTTCTGATTGAAATGTCGTATAGGCAGCTTTGCCTTTTCGACTATAGAACCAGACGCATTGCGCTTCTGGCGAGGGGCTATGGTGCGACCGCAGCCATTGAGGAAGATCCAACGAAAGACGATGAATAACCCAAAGACATCCGTTATTCCGCTTTGCCTGTTGCTTCTCTATGTTGTGGAAGCAGTTCTGCTGGGCATTGCGCCAGTTGACCGCAGTGCCTGGTGGGCTGAGAACCTCACCGCGTGGATACCGATTGCAGTGATTGTCCTGATGTACTGGCGCGACATCCGATTCTCCAACACTGCCTACTGCCTGATGTTCGTGTTCTTCGCCCTGCACACCATCGGCGGACATTACACTTTCGAGCACGTACCCATCGACGCGGTCACGCGTCTTTTCGGCTTTGAACGCAACCACTACGACAGGCTCTGCCATTTCCTCGTCGGCCTATTCGCCTTCCCGACATTGGAATATCTGGAAGAGAACCGCCTGGTACGTGGAAGACGGCTGCTCTGCCTGCTGACCGTGATGAGCATCTTCGGCTTCGCCGCCATCTTCGAGTTGATCGAATGGTGCTATGCGGCACTGGCTGACACGCAGTCGGGCACGCTTTTCCTTGGCTCCCAAGGCGACATCTGGGATGCCCAGAAGGACATGTTGGCCGACGGTCTTGGCGCAATCTGCACGACTGCCGCATATTGTTTCACACGCCCCGCAAAGACGGAGACACCTTGGCCGCTTCTGGTCGGACGCTCCGCAGATGCGTCCGCATGGCGGCTTGACGGGATTGAGCCGAGTATCACAGCGGCTTATCTTGAAGCAGTCTCGTTTGCCTTCGGACTGGATTCTGCGCAGGAACTATTCCGTCTTCGACCAGACGACTCCCTTTTCGACCTGTATGATTCCTATTACAAATGCAGCCGCCGCAAAAATCGCTGGGGAGTGGACAATATGGAACTGGAAGAGTGCTGCGGTGCATTTGAGGCACTTGGCAGATTTTCAGGGACAAAGTTTGATTGCAGGAACTCTTTGCATGAGCAGTTGCGGACTATTGCCGCGAATCGAGACAACCAACCGCCAACTGCCGAGGAAATTAAATCTTTGCGTCTAACCATGCACCTTCTGACATATACACGGAAGCGGTAATGAAGCTTTGAATTGGATGCCAACAAAATGAACCATCTCCTACGCAAAATCTTCTTCTTGGACGCGCCCGCGCAGGGCACGTGTTATATTTACATGGTGAAAGAGGAGGGCTTATGTTGAAGACACAATTGCGCCAATGGCTGAAGGTCCTGACCTTTCATGACGAGCCTTTCCCAGGCATCCTCTTTGTGACGGCCTTGGGCATTCTGCCCGTGACCTTGGGACCCCATTTTTATTATGCGTTCTATGCCGCCCTTTCGATGAACACAGCCGCAAAAGGCACGGCCTTTTTCGGTGTTCTATGGGTTGTTCTCTTGTATGCGCTTAACGTCAGGGCCAATGCCATAGATGCCTTTATCAAACCATTGAATCTTGGCAAATGTGGCAAGATTGTCTGCGGTTTGCTGCTCTTCTTGAGCGACGGGCTACTGCTGACCTTCCTTTCCTACAGGAAACGGCGATATGCGGCTCTGCTTCTCTCCGTCTGCGTGCTTGTCGCCTCCATTGGAGCACTTTTATTGTATCTTGAGAGTTTTGCCTGGGCTCTGCCATATTTCACCCCCATTGGCTATGCATTGTTCGCCTGCAAATGCGGAATCCTTCTTGCATTATACGGAGACTACGGCAGGAAGGGCATGGCAAAGCTCATTCCCTTTGCCGTCGCGCTCGTCATCTGCGTCGCGTTGTTCGCATGGGACGCACACATCAGGAAGGAGCAAGATCAAGTCAAGTCGCGCATCGTAAACCTCGTGGATTGTCCAACTTCCATTGATGCCGTCAAGGAGCTGCTGGAAAGCGGTGTTTCCCCAGAGGAAACGCCCTTGAAGAGCCTTATGGAATATGAGGACAGGATTGACCAGGAGGAATATCCGTCGTTCGTCGCAGGAAGGCAGGAGGTCCAGAAGGCATACACGGATTTTCTTGCAAAACATGCCGACTACATCCGCTCCGTGCGGGAACTCGCGGCTACCCCGCCAGAGCGCATCGCGCATTCCTGGCAAGGCAATGCCTTTGAAACAGAATTGCCTGAACTGAAGCCCAGCAGGGCGGCGGCGCGTTTTCTGGCTTTGGAGATGAGAGCCAATCCCGACAACCGCGCCATCATCGCCTCACACAACCGCGAAATGATGGCGCTGCGCAACTGGATGGCCAGGACGCCATTCCTGATATCAACCTATACGGCAGCGTCCATCGATGGGATTCGGCTGCACGCCCTTGCGTTCACCCTTGCGTATAACGACTATTCCCTGGACGAATGGGGAGCACTGCTCGGTCCGCCCCCTGACTGGAAGAAACACTTCGCCCGTTCCATCGCAACCGAGGCCGTTGCATACGACGACCTGAAGAACTCTTTCCTCAGGGTAATATTGAAGCAATCGCCACTCAGGGACAAAATCGCAATCCCTTTGCTCAATTATGGAGGCATCAGTTATTTCGCCCTGGCAACCCAGCAGGACAATGCCGCGCTGATGAATTGGAGATTTGCGGAAAGACTGATTGACTTCACCCTGGCGAAACAACACTCCTTTGCGGAGTTGCGGGAATGGGACGAGCACAACACGCGGATACTCAAACGCGGCGGCTTCAATACGTTATTCTGGCCGAGTATGCTTGGTGCCGCAATCAAACAGAATGCCAGCCTCGACGACAGGCAGCTGGCCATCCTCGCCTGGCAGGTGATGGACTTCCGTCGTTCGCACAATGGAACCTTGCCAGAATCCCTAGACATGCTCGATGGGGCAATCACCACCTCCTCCAATGGCCGCCCCTTTGAATACGAGAAAGGTACTCTGGCGGACGGCAAGGATGAGTCGAAACGGACCTTTCAGGGCTTTCGCATCTCCCGCCCTGCAATCGAGTTTAAAAACGGAAGAATCTATCAAGCATCTATCAGCGTACCGCTAGACTGATTTGTTCGCTGAGTTCTCAAACGCCAAATATCCTGTCTTGGGATAGCACCACTTCGTTACGAAGGAACTAATTATCAACTTTCTTCAAGTGCCTATAACAAAGTATTGTTGGTTTGGGTGTATATTATCAACTAGTCCCCCATCACCCAAGGAGCTTACGATGAAAGTTGACTTTACAAAGGAATTAGGCGATTTCAAGCATTTGAACTGCATTAACCTGGGACCTGTCCTCAGCAACGTTTACACGTATGAGCTGACGAAGGCCTACTACAAGAAAATCAATGCCGCTGCCGTCCGTCTGCATGACGTCCCCCTGTTCAACCCAGGGATGAGGCTGGTGGACATCCACCAGATTTTCAGCAACTTCGACGCCGATGAAAATGACGAGAGAAACTACTATTTTGAGCAGACGGATGACTATCTGAAGGAGTGCATCGACCTTGGAATGGAGATATGCTACCGTCTGGGCGAATCCATCGAGCACAGTCCCAAAAAATACTTTGCGCACCCGCCAAAGGACTTTGCGAAGTGGGCGAGGATCTGCTCGCATATCGTCGCACACTACAACGACGGCTGGGCCAATGGCTTCCACTGGAACATCAAGTACTGGATTGTCTGGTGCGAGCCCAATGAGTGGAAGCTCTGGTCAGGCACCGCCGAAGAGTACTTTGAACTCTACAAGGTCACCGCCACCCTGCTGAAAAAGGAGCATCCTGAAATCAAGATTGGCGGTCCCGCCTGGGGCGGGGGCGCCAATGCCCCTGACAAGATGGAGGCCTTCATCCGCTATTGCAGTGAGAACAAGCTGCCGCTGGACGTGTTCACCTGGAACCAATACCATACCCTGGTGCCGTTCATGCTGAACTCCGCACAGCTGTTCAAGGACATGGCCGTGAAATATGGCTACCCCGACGCGGAGCTGCAAATCGGCGAATGGCACTATGTCAACCGCTCCTGGCGCGCCATCAAGACCCCCGAGACAGGGCCCGACGTGATGGACCCCATCTACGGCATGCTGGGCATTGAATCCGCTGCCTACACCACGTCGGTGATGATGGGCTTCGAGGACACACCCCTTTCCAAGGCCTTCTTCTACACGGGGAACACGGGGTGCTTCGGCATGCTGGACAAGGATCGCAACCCGACAAAGCTCTATTACGCTCTGGAGGCATACGGCACCCTGATGCGCTACCCCAGGCGTGTCTTTGCCGAGCCAGACCAGCTCTCCCCGCAGCTGCAGCACGACCTGGCCTCCCAAAAGGGTGACTGCATGATTCTCGCTGGAAAAAACAACGCTGGCGACGGCGCCATCCTGGTCTCGTACATGTTCAGCATCGACATTGAGTTCCAGATTGAAATCCCTGGCCTCGACAACTATGACGTCCAGGTGCGTGTCGTCGATAGTGCCAAGAACATGGACAATGCCGTCTATTCAAAACGGGGCAATATCCTGACTATCCGCAAACCTTCCTACTGCGCTATCTACCTGATTGAGCTGACGGTGAAATGAAGGGGACCCCGCGCATTGCAATTAGCCTCATTTCTGGAGCAAGAAGAATATGAAAATCAACTACACAACTTATCTTGACAAAGTTCGTGGCTGCTGGGCTGGCAAGAACATCGGCGGTACCCTTGGTGCGCCGATGGAGGGGGACATGAACATGCAGAATGTCTCTTTCTACACGCAGGAACTCAACGGTGTGCCAGCGCCAAACGACGATTTGGATTTGCAGCTGGTCTGGCTGGCAGCCGTGGAAACCCATGGCATTGACCAGATTACCCCATGGCTTCTGGGCGAGTACTGGGACCAGTGCATCATTGCGCCCTGCAGCGAATACTCTGTCTGCAAGATGAACATTGCCAATGGCTTCATGCCACCTCTCTCGGGGGCCGTCAACAACGACAGATTCAAATACAGCAACGGGGCGTGGATTCGGAGTGAAATCTGGGCATGCCTCTGCCCTGGCGCACCCGATGAGGCAATCCGTTTCGGTTACCTCGACAGTTGTGCCGACCACTGTGAGGAGGGTATCTGGGCTGAGATGTTTACCTGCGCATTGGAAGCGACAGCATTTGTCTGCGATGATGTCCGCAAGCTCATCGAAATCGCCCTATGCAAAATACCCTCTGATTCGGAACTCGCCAAGACGGTCTGCTGTGCAATGGAGTGCTACGACAATAAAAAGACATGGCAAGAGGCCCGCCAGACGCTGATGAGCACATTCAATATAAAGACCCACCGCGCGGCGGTCAATATCGGTTTCGTCATTATCGGTCTTCTTTATGGAGAAGGTGATTTTGACCGCTCCATCTGCACGGCAGTCAACTGCGGCGACGACACAGACTGCACTGGCGCCACCGTCGGTGCGCTGTTCGGCATCATCCGTGGCCGTAGCGGCATCCCAAAGCGTTGGCTTGAACCAATCGGTGAAAGCATCACAACGATTTGCATAAACCATTTCCCGTTCAATTTCCTCTATGGTCTGCCCAAGACCCTGGAGGCTTTGAGCCAGCGGACGCTCAAGGCGGCCCTGGCTTTTTCGGCAATCAATCCTCTGCTGCCAGTCATTACAGGCGGTGACAGCCAGATCACGCCAGAAGAGATTGAAACTCTCAAAGGAACTGAAGCAGCGCAGCGGCTTTGGAAGCTTCCACTCTACTACCAGGATTATGCGCTGCCATGGGCGGCGACTCTACGGGTTGAATATCCCACGGGACCTATTACCCGTCCAGGCGAAACGCTGCCATTAAGGTTCTATATTGGCGATTCCGTGCATGTCAACGCCGTGTTTTCTCTGCGCTTCAAGAATCTGCCTGACAATTGGAGTGCTGAGCCTGCGGCTTTGGCTTGCTCGCTGCGCGCGGACTGCCAGACCATGGTCGAAACCCAACTTCAGGTTGGGGATATGAACGACATCATGACCGATTTGGAGCTGGATGTTGCCATGGCTGGTCGTCGCCAGCACCATACGGTGCTGATTCCAGTTCAGCTACGCAATACCGTATCCTACAACATCTATGCGGAAAGCAATCAGTCATACCGTTGTCGTACCCGTATTGTGGCAGGAGCCAATTCCACGCCTCTGGACGCTGGCATGCCGCGATGACGAGTATAGATAGCTATTCAGAAGGGGTGTAATATGTTCAACCACAGCAAACTTGCTGCAAAGATTGCCACAGGGGATTTTTCTGTCGTGCTGGATGGCCAGAGGCGCTGTGCAGTGGCAAATGGCAGTGGCACAGGCACTTTTGGAAGCATCGCGTGGAAGGTCAATTCCGTACGGGGGAGCCGCTATACGATGTATTCCCTGACACTGACGAATCGGGGGGAATCTCCCGTTGACGTCGGCGATATCGTCCTCTTCACCCATGCAGAGGATGACACCCTAGGGGATTTGGGGGGCAGAATCATCTATGACTTCCGCAACTCCCTGGGAAGCAATTATGTCGCGCCTGTCACCGCCTTTGGCGGGGTGTTCAACGACTGCCCCATGTTTCTGGTGACTGACGGGAAAAGGACGCTTCTAGCCGCCCAGATGACCTTCCAGTTCAACGAGATGCATTTCAAATCCGCTTTTGGGCAGGATGGCAGGTTGCTGAAGATGGAGTGCCTGCTGCAGGCGGCCTCGTGCCCCCTTCTTCCAGGTGCCTCCTTCACGACAGACAGCGTGGCCTTGTACGACTACGATGAGCGCGACCCCCTGGAGGTCTTGTATGAGTGGGCAGACGATGTGCGCACCGTCAACCAGCCCGACATCCCCGAGCAGACCTGGGCGGGACTTGTCTCGGGAACTCTCTACAGCGGAGCAAACTACACCACGGAGGGAAAGACGCTTTGCCAGTTGGAGAATCTCGGCAACCTGCCGAAACTGGGTGTCAAATACTACTGGATCAGCATCTCTAATCTGCTGAATGAGAGGCCAGGCAACTGGCTCTATCCCAATGACAAGCAGTTCCCCCATGGGCTTCGGAACCTTCTGGACAGGATTCGCGCCGCAGGCATGGAGCCAGGCTTTTGGTTGAACCCATTCGCCATTACAAGCGACGCCATTGATTTCGAGCGGATGAAGCCCTATCTCATCCGCAAAAAGGATGGCACGCCCGCTTCAAGGGGCACTTGGCTCCATGCCAAGCCCGATGCCAACGGCAACCTACCAGAGCTCTTCGCCTTAGACCCCGCCTATCCCGAGGTCTATGACTACATCGCCAACGTGTTGCGGACGTATGCCTCCTGGGGCATACGCTACTATATGATTGACTTCCTGGCCCAGGGCCGCTATCAGGAAGGGGAACGCTCTTCAGGGTATGCCTTGGAGAACTACCTGCGCTTTATGCGGAAACTCAAGGCATACGCAGCCCCAGGAACACATTTTCTGGCGGCGACGGGCGCGAGCATCGTCCATATCGGCGCCATCTCATCCAGCCGAATCGGGCTGGACTACTGCGAGGGGCGTCCCCTGCACAAGCACTGGCCCTCTTATCCCGCAACATACGTCATCGGCGGCTCTCTACGCTCATCGGGCGCACCCCAACGAAACGCCGTCAACAACATGGCCATGTGGGCCTTCGCCGACAAGGCCTTCTTCCGCTGCAACAGCAACCTGATGGTCGTCGATAAGCCGATTCCGCTTTCAGAGGCTCGCATGACGACAACCCTCTACGGCATCAGCTCCAGCCCTGTCTTCCTAGGCGACTACCTGAAGGAACTGGACCCCGAACGCAAGGGGCTGCTCAAAAAGATACTGCCGCGCGGGAAGGAGATGCCTCTGCCAGTGGATTTGTTCACGCAGGTCAACGTCGATCAGGACTTCGTCCGCGTGTTCAGGCTGGAAATCCAGAAACCCTGGGGAACCTATTATATCTGCTCCATATTCAACCTGAATGACACTTTGCGAACCCTCCGCTTGACGGACGCCTTCCTGCGCATTCCAGTCGGAAAGCGCTACCGCCTCTATGATTTCTGGAACGAGGAGTATCGTGGGACATTTACGGGGGAGACGGAAGTCGAGGTGCCTGCACAATCCGCCATGGTGCTGCGCATTGAGGAATGCAAGGAGCACCCCTGGCTCCTCTCCACAGACATCACCGTCCGACAGGGAGACGCAGAAGTCACTGCCCTGAAATGGGATGAGAAGGCACTTTGCCTGACAGGCACCGCCCATCGCGCACCTGGTGAAGAGGGCAACCTCTTTTTCATCGCGCCAGACAAGTTCAAAATCGTCAACGACAACTACGGCTTCCTGGTCTTCAAGTCTGCCAAGGACATGAGCCTCGTCATCAAAAAGCATCTCGTCTTTGATGCGGAGGATGTCGATTTCAAGATTCCCTTCGAACTCTGGGAAGGGACATCGGACAAGTTCAAGGTCGAGCGGTAATAGCTTCTTGTGCAGAAATGCCTCTGCGATTGAGGCGTGACAGGGTCTTAACCGTGGGGTCACAATGCCATATCATTCTGTTACAAGCTCGATTCGTTTTCTCAAGAAGTAATTTCAAAACTAGCGCATTTGAAATTACCTCTAAACTTCTTATATCTATTATCTTCAAGTGGTTAGACAAGCGATTGCTCACAAACACCGCATGGCGACCTGGGCGCGCTTCTGGCGGACGAACCGCTCGAAGGAGATTTTGGCGGCAAGGAGCTGTTCGAGGGTGTTCTCCTCGGCACGGCG
>JAFSTJ010000269.1 GCA_017450525.1 Victivallales bacterium
AGTTCGCCAACCTTGGGACCAAGGGTGGTTATCACAAGTTGGCAACCATCCATGAACTCGGGCCATGTGAACATAGGCAGATAGTGCTTCACCCTGTCCAGCATGAAGTCACCAGCATAATATGCGGCGGTTCCCAGCACCACCATCTCGGGATTGAACGTAACCATCATTATGCCAATGCCCTGAGCCAGACGGCAGCATATCTCGTCCCACATCTCTACAGCAACTGCTATGCCCTGTTTCGCGCCTTCGCGCACAGCCTGGAAATTCAGGTTCTCCACCTTGCCATCAACGCCAGGCAACTTGTACATAGGAGATTCAGGATGGTTGCGCAACTTCTCCTGAATGCGCAAGGCCACATTGCGGCCACCGCAATATGCCTCCAGGCAACCAGACAGGCCGCACCCGCACATGGGACCGCCTGGCTCCAGCACCAAATGCCCCATTTCCGCGCCAATGCCCTTGGCACCTGTAACCAAATGACCACCAGTGACCACGCCTGTGCCGACGCCTGTGCTCATGGTTACATAAACCACGTCCTTCTTGCCCTTGGCTGTGCCGAAGAAAATCTCTGCCAGCACGCCCGCATTGGCGTCGTTCTCCAAAATTGCCTTCAGACCAAGCCCATTTGCCAAATCATCGCGAATAGGCGCATTCTCCCACACAAGATTCGGGGAGCGAGTAATCAGGCCCCTCTCCATATCCAAGGGACCAGGCGCACAAATGCCAATGCAACTCAAGTCGCCCGTTGACAAGCCCTGCCCTGCAACCAGTTCCTTCGCCAGAGCAATGACCTTTGTAATCACCTCTTCGTATGGTGCACCTGCAGTGGGTACACGACCATTCGCCAGAACATTACCCTCTGTGTCCGCTATGCATACCGCAATCTTGGTGCCACCAACGTCAACGCCTAAAACTTTCGCCAAATCGCTCATAATATCTCCCTTTTTATATGTGGACGCCGAAGCAGACCCCATTCAGGTTGCCATTGGAACTTGCCCAGTTTTTGGGCATGCACCCTAGAATGGATGCCTCAGCGCCCAGGCCCTCATTCTCTTCACTATCTTCAAGGACGCCTCTATTGCCTCTTTGCGCTCTTCTGGTCCAAGGTCGTTGCTTGAGCAAAGCCAGCTGGCCATATCGCTCAACATATTGTATTTCAGCCTTAACGCGACTGTTGAAATCAAATCCAGTGCATTGACGAAGTCATCGGAGTCAGGATTGGCACAGTTCTCCTTCATCACCATCAGAAGCGCCTCTATGTTCTGAATCAGCAGAGCAACTTCCCTGAAAGAGAAGCGGCTGTCAAAATACGTGTTGAAGGCACGGGAAAGCTGGGCACATTCCTCAGCCTCGCTCAATGCTTCAAAATCAGGTATCATTTGTCCAACTTTGCGTCCTGATGTGGAGTTGTAAAGTCCTTGACCAAAGGACGCTGCAGCATTTGCTCGTAGATGCGCACGTATTCGTTCGCCGTGTTGTCGTTGTTAAATGTGGCAAGCGCCTCATTCATAACACGGGCTACCTGAACCTCACGCCTTGGCAAAGGCAGCGCATAGAACTGCATCGCCTGGTCCATCGCCCAACGCAACCCAGCCGCATCGTGGTACTGGAAGACAAAGCCATTGCCCGTGCTCTGGGACAAATCAAGGTGCCTTACCGTGTCATGCAGGCCTCCCGTATCATAGACTATCGGCAGGCTTCCATATATCTGCCCTATCATCTGCGGCAGACCGCACGGCTCGAAGCCCGAAGGCATAAGTATGAAGTCTGAACCTGCATAGCCCAGACGTGACAGTCTTTCGTCAAAGTGGCAGATTGCGACACGCTCGCCAAAGTTGTGGCGCTTGATTATGTCATCAAAATACTGGTAGAACGCGCCATTTGCAACTATGCCGATCTGAAGATGCTGATCCCAGTAGTCATGCACAACCTGGTACAGAATATCCGTCAAAAGCTGCGGCCCCTTCTGTATCGGGTCAAGCCTTGATGGCCAGAAGAAGAGCGGTGCATTGGGATTTACCTCCATGCCCAGCTGCTTCTGGAATTCCTGCTTGTTGGCACGCTTCTTCATCGCATGGTCTGCGGCAGTGTACTTCTCCACCAGACTGTTGTCTGTCGCGGGATTGTAGTCAGGGTCAGGGGCGTTGAGTATGCCACGCGCACAACCAGCCTTGAACTTGTTCAGGATTTCCTGGCGTATCTGAGGCTGTATGAATTGATGGTATCCATCCACCATCTCATGCAGGAACGTGGGGCTCACTGTATTTATAAAGTGCGCACCGAATATACCGCTGGTCAATAAATCCACCTTGTTGCCCGCACGGGATTCCTCGTAGTTCACTGGAGGACGTGTAAAATAAAGCATCTGCCAGAAAACGCCCGTGTCAATGCCGTGGTTGTCTATGTTCTCAAGCGTGGTTTCCTGAGTATGAATGTTGTGTACTGTAAATAATGTGGGTATTCCCAGACGGCGCGCATAGCCAGGAATAAGACCCGTCATCCAATCGTTGCAGTGTATCAAGTCGGGATTGACGGTGGGAATGATGTTGTTGATAACCTCCCGCTGGAACACCAGGCTCATGTTCATGGAGTCTTCATAGTAGTTGGGATATACCTGGTCCCTGTAGTAGAACGTGCGATCCTCCGCCAGGTGTATCCGCTGCTCAGAGCTGCCACCCTCGCGGTGGAGGCTCACATTGTACTTCTCCAATTTGGCGTCCAGCAAATCCGCGACTTCCACGTGGAACAGCCTGCGATAATGGGGCAAGGCAACATGCACGTCAACGCCCCTATTGAACAAGGAGGCAACCAATGACGCTGAAACATCAGCCATGCCACCTGCCTTGGCGGACAACTTGTTCGCAATGTTGCCCATGCCCGCCGGCAGATAGGTGATTTCTGGCGTGACAATCAGTACCTTGGTCTTCTTCCTTGATCTGTTATGCTCTGACATGTTATCTCACCCCGCCCTGCTTATTTCACCTCAAGGACGCTGTTCAGTGTCCCCATGTCATTGGAAACAAAGTTCGGGTTCGACGCATCAATGTCCCAAATCCCGTCAACGATGAACTTGTACTCGTAGCGGCCAGGAGCCAGCATCCTCAGACATGTGAACTCGCCTTTGCCGTCCTTGTCCTTCATCGGGCATTCTTCCGCATTCCAATCATTGAAACTGCCAGCCAGAAATACCTTTGAGCCAACTGCAGCAGCCACCTTGAATGTGACACGACGACGTCCCGCCATACCTGATTTACTTGCCACTGCCTCGTTTTCCTTCTTGCTCACAACTTTCTTTGCCATTTTCAATCTCTCCTGTTATTTACTGTTAAAGTGCGATAATTTAATTACCAAACGCGAAAATTCAAACGCCATCCAGAAAATGGGGAACATACGTTGGTGTGAAAGTAGTCTATAATGGAATAATTGGTCTCACCATACGTCTCCGCAATTGTTTCAAAAAAACACGTCCTGAATGCGCGGCCAATGGCCACGCACATTATGGCCAATGTCATTTGAAAAAGGCGCTCTATTATAACGCCTACATTCCCCTGAAGTTTTCCAGACCGTCCTTGAAGATTGAGGCAACGGTCAGGAACAAGGGATAATCCAGCATGGGCATACGGTGGAATTGCCTGAATCTCCCGTAGTTGCCGTCGCTGCATGTGGACTCCTGCTTGATTCTATAGATTTTCGCCGTGATTGGGTCAATCAGCACTGGCTTCTCAAAAACGCCCCAACGCTCGGGATACATCTGGATGCTCACTGCATGGACATCATAATTTGACCTGAGATTTGACGGATGATAGTAGGCGTAAATCGGAATATTGCCCTTCCTGAAAGCGCAGACCATTGGATACAAATCATCCAGAGGCCTGGAAGTGTATGCCCACGGCGTCTCGTATGGATGAATCTCAAATGATACATTCACGAGACTTGCGTCATCATCAAAAAGCCATGTGAAACTCTGCATAGCCCTTAATGCCAGCTTCGGGCTGTAGCAGTCAGGATTGGAGGCATCAATGATGCCGTATGGGAATACGCCTGCACTGCTGTAGCCATTGCGGAAATCACTTGCAGTGAAAAACGATGTCATGTCAACCCCAAGGCGCAAATCCGTCAGATAGCGTCTGGTAAGGAAACGGGCCTGATATACCTCGCTGATTTTTGATGGCACTCCATTTTCGCCCTGCCATATTTGTATTTTTCTCCCGCTTTCAGCAATGCGGTCGCGTATGAACTGAAGGCGTCCTGGCCAGTAGAGTTCTGGAATCTCCTCGTATGGATGATAGGAGAAAATGTCAATGTGCTCCGCCAGTCCCGCATCAAACAGGCCATGGATGTATTCATTGCAAAGGGAACAGCCTGAAATGGAACCGCCGATGACCTTCACATCTTCCAGAACAGCACGAAGCGCCTCCGCTGTAATCTTGACCAGTTTCACATACTCCTCTGGCGGCTCGGCCTCGACCTTGCCACTTAATTCGCTGCCTGGCTTCTGCAGGAATCCCGCATTGGGTTCATTCCATACCTCGTAATATGAAACCCGTCCCTCAAAATGACGCGCCATGGCCTGGCAATAGTTTCTCCAGCCAGCAATGGCCTTTTCACCAAAAACAGTGGGAGAATAGAAATAACTTCCACGGCAGGGTGGAACATCCATGTATAGCCCATTCCCAAAACTAAGGCTTATCCAAGGCGTGATGCCAGCATCAAGAAGCCCATCCACAATGTGGTCCAGCCAGCCGAAATCATAAACACCTGGCGTTTTCTCGGCCCTTTGCCAGCCAGATTGAAGCCTGGCCCACTTGACGCCTGAATTGCGAATGAACTTTATCGTCTGGTCAAAGTCGTATGCCTCACGATGGTCCAGCACCTCGAATCCAATGCCAAGACGCGACGCCTTCACTTCTCGGCTTGTGCGGAAGGGCATGTCCCCTATATATTCAAGTTGATTGGAAAAACCATCCCGTTCCGCATTGAAAAGCAACTCCTTGTATTTCTGCAATTCCTGCCCACGAATCTGGTCAATGAACTGCATGTCCGCCTGCGGTAGAAATCCATCTAGTGAGTTGCTTTGTTTTTCTTGTGTCATCGTTCAATCTTTATTGTACGCTTTGTTCCCCATGAGGGTAGGTTCTCAATGGGACTTATGGGACCTATGCGACCTATGCGACAAGTTGTCAAGTCCCATA
>JAFSTJ010000270.1 GCA_017450525.1 Victivallales bacterium
ACATCTCCATGAATGTATCTGCGGTCTTTGCGATTGGCTCGCAGTGGAGCGTGTCCGCATGGTGATAGATGTGCGAGATAATATTCTTGCCGAGGATATTAGCCATATCGCCTCGTTTCTGGTGTGCCAGTCTGCCCATCAGTTCAATGAGGCTACATGTGAAGAACAAGTCATTGTCCATTATTCTCATATTTCTCGCATCCTCTGAATATCAGCGTTTTCAGCGCCTCTGTTGTATGGAAGCAAATCTGGTGCGTCGGTCTTTTGAATTTAGCCAAAGCCCAGAATGCCTCGCGTGAAATATTGCCATCGATAAAATCCTGGATGTAGTTGAATATGGTATCGTTTGCCATTGGCCCCTCAACTATGTCATAATCATGGTTGCCACCATTTCTGCAGAATACAATGAAATCAAGCCAGTCCTCTGTCATAGTCTCAAAATGCCTGACCTTTAAATTGGGATTTTCCAAGTATAGATATTCATTGACATATCCAGTGATGGGGAAACGCGTTGCCCAGCGAATGGCTTGTTCTTTTCTGGCTGTACAATAGAATCCAAAAGCAAAATCCTTGCTGTATTTTGCGGAACGTATTTCAGGCAATTTTACAATCTGCTGACTGCCATGGTAGATTGTTTTGGGATTCTGTGTCATCAATACCTGTGTTGTGTCTCAATAAGGAAATGAATTGTTCAATACTATGCTTGGATTTGCCCATTTTTCAAATTGAAGGAAATTGGCTTTGGCGATTGTTTTTTGCGTAGTGGGTGTTGAATAATTTTATCACTGCCTTAATTTATCGCAATTTATAAGCAGCAAGAGGACAACCGATGAACAACAAGGGCAGGAAATATCTGAAGGCGATACGGCTGGCGCTGGGCATATTATTCCTGGCGTTTGCTGGCTGTGCATTTGGCATATCGGTGCGATGCGCGCATGTATTGTCCCGCATACAGGCTGGTCCTGTCTTGATGAAATGCCTGTCAGCATTCTCCGCTGGCGCATTGATTGCATTGCTTGTAATCGCTGTTTTGACCTTTTTGTTTGGGCGTTTCTATTGCGCTCTGCTTTGCCCGCTGGGGATATGCCAGGACATATTCTCGTTCCTCTGCTTTCGCAAAAGCAAAGAGGCATACAACTACTCCTGGCTGCGCTATGCAATCTGCGGTATTGCCGTGGGGATGCTGGTATTTGGATGGCATGCCGTGTTCCTGCTGTTCGACCCTTATTCTGAATTCGGGCGCATTGTTGGCGCATTTCTGGCTGGCGGCTTTGTGCCGTTGCTTGTTATCGCGGCGCTTTCCATCTGGAAGAAGCGTGTGTATTGCACCAGCATCTGCCCAGTCGGCACATTGCTTGGCCTGCTTGCAAAGTGGGGCGTGTTCCGCCTGTCAATCAAGGAGCGCTGCGTGAAATGCGGCAAGTGCGCTTTGAATTGCCCATCAGGATGCATAGACATTCAGAATGGCACCATTGACAACGAGAGGTGCGTCCGCTGCATGAACTGCATGTCAGTCTGCCCATTGGGATGCATTGGATTTGGGACTGCCAGGCAAAGCGAGTCGCCAGTGAATCCTTCACGCCGCGCATTTATCATCCATGGCGGCATTCTGCTGGCGGGTCTGGCTGCAGGCGCGGCGCTGGCAAAATGTGGCATTGGCGTGCTGGAGAAGGCGGCACGGCGCTTGAAGATACTGCCGCCTGGCGCAGGTGATGCAAGCCGCTTTGCTGCGAAATGCACGGGATGCCAGCTGTGCAAGGCAAATTGCCCGCAGCACATCATAGTTTCCGCGCCAGGCGGCACAGGGCCTGTTGCACTGGATTTGAGTAAAGGGCATTGCGACTACAACTGCAACAGGTGCTCACAGGTATGCCCGACTGGCGCAATACTGCCATTGACGCTGGAGGCAAAACGCAGGACCAAGATTGCGGAGGCCAGTTTCAATGCGCAGAACTGCATTGTCTTCCAGGAGGACGAGCAGTGCGGAAAATGCGCCAAGGCCTGCCCCACCAAGGCAATAACCCTGCGCAAGAATGGAACGCCCAAGCCAGTGAACACGAAGTTGTGCATTGGCTGCGGTGCCTGCCAGGACGTATGCCCCGCGGAAAACAAGGCAATGACTGTGCATGAGATAGAAAAGCAGGTTTTACTGGAGAGGTAATTTCAAAACTATCATCGAAATGCGCTAGTTTTGAAATTACCTCTGGATGAAATAATGGAGGTATGAAGGATGTCTTTGGGTTTTACTGAAATCATTGTAATTGCGCTGTTTATTCTGCTGGTGTTTGGCGCAAAGCGCATTCCCGAATTGGCCAAGGCACTAGGCAGGGCCTCGTACGAATTCAAGAAGGCAAAGAACGAACTTTCTCAGGAAAGCAAGGAATTTGTGGATGCGGCGGAGGACGCGGCTGCAAAAGAGGACGCGGCGGCCACGGCAAAGGAAGACGCCAGCCAGGAGAAGAAAGCCTGAAGCATGGACGGCGAATCCTCGCTTATCTCCCATCTGGAGGCATTGCGCAGCATGCTCTTGAGGATGCTGGCGGCAACTGCTATTCTGTATCCAGTGGGGTATGTGCTATGTCCGCATGCCATTGACGCATTGGTGCATTGGTGCTGTCCGCCTTCTGTTGGCGCCCTGCATTACTTTGCGCCGATGGAGGTGTTCTTCGTGAAGTTGAAACTGGCGCTGGTGTTGGCGCTGGTGCTGGCATATCCATGGAATGTATATCAACTGTGGCAGTTCCTGCTGCCTGCCTTGTACGAGGGCGAACGGCGGGCGTTGAAGTACTGGCTGCTTTCATCGTCGCTGCTGTTTGCCATGGGCGTTGCATTCTGCATTGCGTTCATACTGCCGCTTATCATGAGGTTTTCAGCAGGCTTTGCCACGGTGGAGGTGCAGCCCATTCTGGGTTTGTCTGGCTTCATCAGTTTGTCAGGCTGGCTGATGCTGGCATTCGGCTTGATGTTCCAGGTGCCCATACTGGTGCTGGTGGCGGTGCGCTTCGGCCTGGTGTCATACGAGAGCTTGCGCAAGAAGCGCCCCTACGTGATAGTGCTGATTCTGGTGCTGGCGGCAATCTTGACGCCGCCTGATGTGGTCAGTCAGCTTATGTTGGCAATTCCAACTTGGTTGCTTTTTGAAATAGGTCTTTTGGTATCAAAGAGAGTAGAGAGGTGATTTAAAATGGACAGACGTGATTTTCTCAAGAGCCTGCTTACCATGGCTGCACTCGCTCCCGTTTCGCAATTGGCTGCAAAGGCAGGGGCCGATGGCGATAAAAGCTCTGACATTCCCGAAGGACTGCAAGTCACAAGACGGCAGTACAAGAACACGGCGCAGACAGTCCCGCTGCTGGGCTTCGGCTGCATGAGGTTGCCACGCGTATCACCAGATGACCCCAAAATAGACTTTCCAACAGTGGAGAAGATGGTTGAACGCGCAATGAAGGCTGGATGCAACTATTTCGACACAGCGTACATGTACCACGGCGGCGAAAGCGAAAAATGCATGGGACGCGCATTGAAGAAGTACCCCAGGGATTCTTTCTATCTGACTGACAAGATGCCCGTCTGGTTTGCTAAAAGCGCGGCGGACGTGGAACGCATATTCAAGGAGCAGTTGCAGCGCTGCCAGGTGGACTACTTTGACTTCTATCTGGTTCATTCCCTTAATGCCGCCAACTGGCGCCAGGCGAAGAAATTCAAGGTTTACGAGTTCCTGTCCAAGATGAAGAAGGAAGGCAAGATACGGCGCCTGGGCTTCTCATTCCACGATACGCCTGAGGTATTCAAGGAAATCATACATAGTCAACAGTGGGATTTCGCGCAGATACAGTTGAACTATCTGGACTGGGAACTGTACCGCTCCAAGGAGCAGTATGAAATTGCCACCCAGGCTGGTGTGCCGCTGGTAATAATGGAGCCATTGAGGGGTGGGGCACTTGCCTCCCTGTCGCCAGACGCCACTGCCATCCTGAAGCAGGCCGCGCCAGACGCAAGCGCGGCGTCATGGGCGTTTAGATACGTGGCAAGTCTGCCAAATGTGCTGTGCGTACTGTCTGGTATGTCATTGCCAGAGCATCTTGAGGACAACATAAAGACCTTCTCGCCGCTGAAGCCATTGACTGAACCAGAGCGCGACACGCTGAACGCCGCCCTGCTGGCGTACAGGAAGAAACTGACGGTGCCCTGCACGGCATGCCGCTATTGCATGCCATGCCCCGTTGGAGTGGAAATACCCAGAATATTCGGCATCTACAACCAGTACAAGGTCTCTGGCAACAAGTGGCAATTCAACAGCCACTACAATGGCATTCCTGAAGATTCCCGCGCTGACAGCTGCGTAAACTGCGGTCGCTGCATGAAGCAATGCCCCCAGAAGATCAAGATACCCGATATGCTGAAGCAAATCGCCCAGGAAGTCAAATAGCGGCAATGTGCGCGGCCATTGGCCGCGCACTTAGGACGCTATTCTAAAATGGCATTGGTTTTCTCTTGCGGCAGACAGGCATTCGTTGTTGTCGGCTTCTCCAATTCCAGGCTGATGCTCTAGCGCGAAGGGCAGGCCAGGCTCCGCTGCCGTCTGGATTGCGCCGAACACGCGATGTTATTGGCGGTAGACCAGCGCCTTCTCCTCCGTGGGGAAATCAAGCACGAATGTCTCCAGACGCGCCCAGTGTATCTCGTCGCCGTCCTGATAGAGGCGGTACTGGTAGCCTGGCGGGAGTTCTGGCACCTTGATGGTGGGCAGCTTCTCGCGGTGCACTTCATTATGAACCCTTTGTATGGTAATGATTTGTCTAGAGTGGTGGTTTTCTTGATAATTTAGGGCATGCTTTTCCGCTGGCTTTGCCAGCGGCTCCGACAACTGTCAACTGTCAACTCAAAACGTATGTGCCTTCCTGGAATCTGCGACCCTTGTATATAGCTACCGTGCCTGATGGCACCAAGATAGCCTTCTTTGCGGGACTCCACTCCAGTTCGATTGCCCCTTTGGGTGTCATCTGGCGGACCTTGAACTCTGCGAGATTGCCAGGCTGTGGATCCACGATGAATTCCGCGAAGGCGGGCTTCATTGGCCGTATTCCGCAAAGGCAGCGTGTAATGATGTTTGCGGGCGCGGCGCCCCAGGCATGTGTCCAGTCCTGGTTCTGCTTGCATTCGTCTCCCCATGATTCCATTGCGGTGGTGGCACCTTCCCGCATCATGTTCAGCCAGGAGCGTTTCGATGACGATGTCATGAGAGCCACCGCGTGTTCCGCCATACTGTATCTGAAGCAGGTCTCCAGCAGGAACTGGGCTCCATAGACGCTGCAATTCATGTCCTTGCCCAGAATAATCTTCCTGTGAGCGTCAATCTCATCTCCTTCGCAAAGCTGGAAATACAGCGCGAACATTGCCGTGTGAAGCGCCGTGTGGCGGGAACCCAGGGAATCCACGAACATGCCGTCTTTGAGAAAATGCCTTCTGATGGCGAGTTTCTGCGCGTTGGCCAGTTGAAGGTATTTATCATCGCCAGACAATTCATGCATTGCCAGCAGGGCTCCATGCAAATATGCGTTTGGCACAAAGTTTACATTGCTGAAATCATATCCGTCCTGTTCGGACTTTGGCCAGTCAACGATGTCATTCAGGCTTTTATTAGGTGATTTCTCCTTGTAAACCTGCCTGTCAAGCAGGGAATTCTTGTTTAGGTAATTGAGGAGCAACTTGTCGTCAAGTTGTGGTAGCCAGCGTGTCACGGAGGCCTCGTTTCCGCTGTACAGCCAGTAGTCCCGCACAAGCATGGGCGTGAGAAGCAGCCATTCCACGGGCCATGTGAAACTGCCGTATTCAAAGAAGTGGTCAATGGTGTTGCGGGCGGTGCTGTACGAGGCGTCACAGCAGAAATGCCCAAGCTGATTGATGAAAGCGTCTCCCTCGTATGGCATGCGCTCCCTCTCGCCGTCCACATATCTGTCAAATACGGATTCGGCCTTTATCGAGTATTTGCAGAAATCCCAGACTTTCTTCAGCACGGGCTCGCTGCACTGGAAATCGCTGGCGCTGTCATCCCAGTCAGGGTAATAGGCAGTGCGCCGCACCGTCACCTTGCCGTAGTGGCGATTGACCTCCACATATCGGAAAGGCGCGAACTCGCCACCGACTTCTGGGGGCGCAGAGCAGTGCGGATTGCCTCCGTAGGCGGGAATGTATTCATGGATATTGAATCTCACCACATTGTGCCCTATGCCTGTCTGTATGATGTTCTGTATGTAAGTGCAGTAGTTCGTGGGGTGCACAATGCGCCCGTCGCGGGCCACTTCGCCCACAATGATTTCCACATTCTCCGCAAAATTGGTGTCAAGTTCCACCTCCAATGTGCTGTATGCATTCTGCCCGAAGTCAAAGAAGCCATTGAAGCAGACATCGTTGGTTATTTCATCAACTTTCCTCAACATCATTTGTTTCCTTTAGGGTTTCTCCTGCGGCAGGCGGACGTTCGCTGCTGTCGGCTTCTCCAATGCCAGGCTGATGCCCCAGGTGCATCCATGGTTCATGGCTTGCGCAATCAGGACTTCATGCTCGCCACGTTTCCAATGCAGCGGCACAAGATGGCTGGCTGGAATGATAGGATTGCGGGCCTGCTCGTCCAGATAGACTGGATGCCCATCCACAAATACCTTCACATTTCCATCGTAGCCGAGAGCCAGCGACAGATCCAATTCGTCCTCGGCAAAATAGCGCGTTTTGAAGAAGCGGACGCCGTCTACCGTGAGATGCTCCAGGCGGTCAGGGAATATGCTGAAGGGCGGATTGTTCTTCGCTGGGGCGAAGGATAGGCCACGCACCTGCGCCGCCGTGATCTCCGCGAGTTTGCATTCGTAGATTGGTTCGCTCAACTGTGCATGCCTGGCATAGTCGCCACGCGTGAACGGATAGGCGACTGGCTGCATGGCGCAGGCGGGGAGTGAGCGTCCTGCCTCGTCCGTGATATTGCAATAGGGATTCTGTCCATAGCCGTATGCGAATGAAGGTATATTCTGTGCGCATTTCAGAATGACCCGGTTGCCGTCAAGGATGACGCGATATGCCAGTTGACGTGCCTCCTCGCCTATTACAAAGCCGTTCGGGCGCCCAGCGCTTCGCAGAGAACCCACTACATTTTTGTAGTGTATATGGAGTTCATGGAGACCGTGCGCACGGTCATAGCGCAGCACGGCATGGCCCAACTCAATCGGCTGTGGAAGGGAGTTCGGCTCATGCAGCAGCGTGGACATGGCCTCGGCCATTCGATGTCCGAGTATGAACTGCGATTCCTCGTCAAGATGTATTGTGTCGTCAAGCACCAAGTCGATGGTGGGAACTGTCAGCACCCCGCGAAGATGACGCGGCATGAGTCGCTGTGCATCGCGTATGGCGGTCCATGCCTGCTCGCCTGCTTCGGCTGAAGATATCTGTCTTGCAATCTGTGCCTGTACAATCGGCATCCTCGGCGCCTTGAGATCACGGCGCACTGCGCGGAAGAAGTCCAGCGTCGCCTTCTCGAATGCGCCCATGCGTTCTGGCGTCGCGTCGGAGCAGCCCTGGTACCAGAGCATTCCAGTCACCCTACCGCCATTGCGTATGACACGGCTGATCATGGCGCCATAAAGCGAGCCATATCCCTCGCCTTTCGTTGCTGGATTCCACATTGCAATTGAGGTGCCTCCGTGTGCGCAGGCGATTAGCCCCTGAGGAACGCCTGTCCTGTGCCACCGTTCCAAAGCGAAGGGCAGGCCTGGTTCCGCGCCAGTGCCGTCTGGATTGCGCCGTGCATGGGATGTCACTGGCGGATTGAGCAGGCAGAGATGCGCTGCATGGCGGGACAGCTCCACGCGCCCAATTGGCTCCTGTGCCATCGCCCACTTGTCATCCATGTAATAGGCGCGGACGGACGGCTCTGTATTCAAACGCTTGCCAGTGATGAAGCCAGATCCCTGCATATTGGACTGCCCTGCAAGAATCCAGACCTCACCTACCAGCACATCGCATACTGTGACTTCCTCGCTTCCAATAGACAAGTCCACAGAATACGGGCCACCGCATGGAATGCCGTTAAGACTAGCGGTGAATTTGCCGTGGGATGCAAGCCCGCAGTTGGGCAGCTGGAGGACGACTTTTCCGTTTCCATCGCGGATGATGGCGGACACAGCCCCATCAGAACGGCAGGTGCCTGTGACATTCTGCTCTGAAACACCCTTGTCATTGCGGGGCAGGACGGCAGATGGAAGAAGCCCTGTAAGAATCTTTATCATGGCACATACTCCTTCGGGAACGGCGGCAGAAGTTCATGTTCCGTCCTCTCGTCATCCGTGGGTATTTCTGCCTGGCGGCGAAGTTCCTCCACCAATTCAGGCGAATAGACACTTTGCAGCACATCCAGTGCCTCCAGCGCATGGTTCTCCATAACTCGATAGCCAGGCGGCAGATGCCACGAGACCTTGATTGGCTCGGTAAGGAAAAATTCAAAGCCAATACGGTGATAGAGATACACGGCCTTGTGGCTCCATGTCTGGGTGTGCAGGTAGATGTCCGTCTCCGGACCGACGGACGGGTAGAGGCTCAGCGCCTTCGCAACAACCGCCCTGCCAAGCCCCTTGCCCTGATGCTGTGGATCGGTCGATATCCACTGCAGCCAGCCCTTGTGTCCCAGCGAACTCTCCATGAACCAGGCTGTCGCCGTTGCTACGGGCACTCCGTCCGACGTGGTTATGAAAGCGCATCTGCGCCGCAGTTCATCCCGAAATGGGTCCCTGTAGTCGTGGTTGAAGTAGGCCAGCGCCTTCTCCTCCGTGGGGAATTCGAGGACGGCTGTTTCCAGACGCGCCCAATGGGCTTCATCGCCGTCCTGATAGAGGCGGTATTGGTAGCCTTGCGGGAGTTCTGGCACCTTGATGGTGGCCAGTTTCTCGCGGCGCATCTTCATTATGAACCCTTGGTATGGTAATGATTTGTCTAACATGGTTGTTTTTTCCGCTGGCTGAAGCCAGCGGCTTCGATAGTTTATCTAAAGAATTTTATTTCGGGAAGGATGAATGGCACTTGCGGTACGCGCTTGCCAATCCAACGCCGTCCCAGTGTATTCCAGATGTCGCCGCACAACCGAAGAATCAGGCGGTTCTCCTTTGGCTTAAGTGTTCCTGGCGGGATAGCGAGCGAGCCATTCCTCCACAGGCGTGTGCCTAGGTCACGGCCATTCAGTTCCGCTGCAATGGGCAGAGGGCAGGGCGACATGTCAAGCCATGTCTCCTCTTGGCATGTTGTTGCATCGAACTCCACAGACACTGCGAGTTCGGAGCAGAAGAACGGAAATCCTTGTTCAGAAAGTGAACCAGTGCGCAGTGTCATAGGCAGTTCCTCGAGTTCGTGGCTCTCGCCAACGCGGAATGAGCCCAGCAGGAACGGCGGTGTGCATAACTGAAGGAGATTCGTGAAATGGATGCGTATGCCACATTTTTTACGCATCCATGGTGACAAAGGAATGGTCACTGACAGTACATTCTTTCCTGAATGGCAATGTGAGGACAGGGGGACAGCCACGTTTTTCTGGTCGAAGAGTTTTTCATGAAGCGCTTCTTCTTTGACTGCCATGCCATTCACCGTCAAGTCGGAGAAACCTTCATGATCGAACCAGAGCCGTAGATCGGATGGAACGCATCCCTTGATTACGAATGAGCCCCGCAACGTGACTGTAGGTGTGACATCAGGGTCTAGCGGTTCAGGGAAGAACCCGTCATCGTCCATTGGCCTGAATGAATCTCCTGCTAGATACTCCAGTTCCATTCGCATGACATTGCAGACATTTCCCTCAATGTGCCAGCCATAAGAGGGTAGTGCGAGCAGGTGTTTGTGCTCTGCGCCGAATACTGCAGCGTCCTTTGGTGGCTCGTCTGTCGTCAGCAGAAGCGAGTGCGTTTCCATCAGGGAAATATATGTGCCAACGGGCGGGCAGCGCCAGACACGCCCGTCCTGCAGATCTACGAGGCTCTGCAGGTGTTCAGCCAAGGGACCTGACACTTGAAAAGTCTTGTCGCCAGGCGTGGCGTTTGCAAGGAAGAGCCCGCGCCAGTCACCGTCCTCTCTCAATTGCGCCAGCACGCCGTCATTGTCTTCGCCCTCCAGGCGATATTCTGGCGTTGCAAACGAGTTTATCGCCGCCTTCAGCCGTTTCGCGAAATCAGGGTATTCAAGGGACAGCGCAATGGCTGGCAACTCCTCGACAGGAAGCGCCGCTTCGCCATGGTGAAGCGGGAAGGTCGGTGGCTCGCCGACAACTACCAGCCTACCGCCCTGCGTGGCGAAGGCATTAAGTTGCTGCCACACCGCATCGTCAAGCGCCCAGCACTGTGGGATGATTATTACCTTGAAAGCACTATGCGGTGCCAGCAGTTCGCCATTTGGCGAAACAGCGCTGTTCAGCAGGACATCCTCGAACAGCAATTCAAAGTCGATATGCCCGCGCATCAGCGCATCGAGCGTCGCCAGCATTGCAGGAGCCAGGTCACCATGGGGAGGCAGGGGTGTTGTCTCGTTTCTGATGGAAGTGTCCTGCGTAATGTCCGAAAGTGCGAATCTTGCCGACAGCGGGCTCAGCACGGCGAGACGAGCGGCTGTGTTTCCACGTGTATTGAAGTCATGGAGGCGATTCAGGTAATCCACAAGCAGGCGATAATGCCTCCAATATGGCTGGGCTGCATCAAGTGCGCAGGCGTATTTACGAAAATCGGTAATGTCGTAGGGTCTGGCGGGGTTCATTACGCTGATTCCCATGGCATGAAGGAAATCGAAGGCAATTTTCTGTGCGGAGGGTGCTGCGCAACCGTCTCCCAACGTGCAGATGCCTGAACTTTCGCAAATTGTGTTCCTGGCACCGTTATAGCGTGCCACAGACGCGGGCAGTTTGGCAGAATAGATGAGGTTGCGCGCCCATCCAGGCTTGTTTGGGCACATGCCAGCCGACTTCACGTAAGGATTCTCGCAGAAGAGAAAATCTGTCCCAGGCATCTGGAGATGGCGCTGTAGATATTCCACATCGCCTGTGGCGGTTGTCATCAGCCTCTGGCATGACGGCTCCTCAGGCCAGCAGTGCCCTGAGAGAACCAGTCCGTTCCGACTGCACCACTCGGAAAGTTGCCCAGTGAACGAATCGGCGAAGCGACGCGCCACGAGCCTCCAGAAGTCATAGCAGAACTGCTCCTGCCCCGAGGCTTCCTCGAAGAGTGCCCAATATCTTGTGCGGCAGTCATAGCCGTACTGCCTGAAAAACGCGTCCTCAAGTCCAGGCGTCCATGGAATGTCACCCGTGTGGAATGGAGAGACCATCGTAGGCTCGTCGAAGAAGAAGCCTCGTATCAAAGAACCAAGCGCCTCGGGAAAACGCTTTTTGTACGGCTCGTAGGTGAAGGACATCCATGCCTGGACTGCCTCGGGATTTAGCGCATCGAGGATGCCAGGCTCGTTCCATGTGCCAGTCGTCCCCATTGCGGAGAAGAAGTTGTCCTCCACAAGTCGCCGCTCGAGACTGACGAGGCGGCAGTCACTGCCTGTATCATTGACAAAGGGCTTGCCTGGCGGCAGTTCCCGAGGAAACGAATGCTCCGAAACGAATACACCTGTCCAGACCTGGTCTGTGTTTGCGGCGGGGAGCCATGCTTTGCCTGGTGGCAGGTGCCATTCCTGACGGCGGATTGTGCGCATACGATATTGCGGAAATTGCCTGCAAAGACGCCCGCCTGCCGCTCCGCTGGGCCAGTTGAGGTCGTCATAGATCCAGAGGCGGAAATTTCGTTTTGGACATTCCCTGAGCAGGAAGGCCACGAACCCGAACCACTCCTCAGACAGGAAATCAGGCGACTCAAGGCCAAAATTCGGGTAGAGAAAGACTTCATGCACGCCCTTTGTAGCCAGGTCATCCAGCTGCCGAAGCGCCTCCGCGTTATCCAGATGCCCGTTAAGCGTCCACCATGGAATGACGCCTGGTATGTCAGCCGTTGTTTTCATGGGCGGAATTTGCGGGATCGAAACGGACGGGATTGCACCAGGCGTATCGGCCTTGGCGGTCTTTGAGCTGGAGGCGTATCCAGCATTCCTTGATGTCGTTCTTCAGCTTCAGTCGGCAACTTGTGATTTCGCGCTGTCCATCGTTTGGCCCTGTGAAATTGTCGCATACGGCGGAATAGCCGCGCCATTTCCACGAGACACCAATGACTTCGGTGCATGGTGTGAACTCCGCTTCAAATATATCGTCATGAAGGGAGACCGAGAGTAGCTGCGGTCCCTGGGTCGCATAGAAGTCACCTTGGCGGAGCGCACGCAGCACAGATGTTGGGGTAAGTGGCTCGTCCGTGAGAACCATCGTCCAGCCGCAGAATAAGTCGCGTCGGTCATGCATGTCATCCACCGCAATGGCTCGCATCCAGTGGCCTTCGTCCAGTAGCTCGTCCCAGCACTGCATATTGAAGCCTTTTCCTGCGAAGCGCGCACCACTGTTGAACACCTCCAGCCCTTCCAGACCACGCAGAGGCGCGATGTCCATTGAGCGGAAGCCGCAGAAGGAGGGATGGGCGCAGAACACTATGGCGCCAGCCGCCCGTGCCGCGTCGATGCATGTCTGCGCTGTGGAGTTCTCGTCTGCATCGGGAGGTGGAAAATCCTCGGGGAGACCCAGCGCCAGCAGATGCCAGCGTTCGCCGCGCGGGCCATGGGGATGGATTTCCATGCCACTGATAAGCGTCATTCCTCTAGAGTCGTATGTGGACACGGGATTTGGGAGGGAATGGTCCGTGAATGCGAGTATGTCGTATCCCTCGTCGGCATAGAGCTGTATGACCTCCGCTGGCGTGAACCGCCCGTCAGATATCGTTGAATGGGTGTGGAGTGAGGCACGATATGCCTGAAGCCGACGCCCGTAGTAGTTGACTGTCATTGCCATAGCTTTTTTATCCTTCCCGTCACTGCGCAAGAGCCTTCAGGAGCTGTGTATGGAAGACTTCCATTTCCACAGGGGAATTCTTTTCCATCAGTTTATCCAGGTATTCCTTGTCCGCGAACTTGCGGGCGGCTG